>JAFDWI010000406.1 GCA_018268545.1 Actinomycetota bacterium | reverse complement strand
GGTATGTCGACGCAGGCGATCTCGGATTGGCCCACCTGTGTGACGACCATGTGGAGGCCCTGGCCCACATCGACCGGTTCTACGCGAACTATCGCTCGATCCGTTGGTTCGGGCCACGGCTGGTCATCCGGGTCGGTGTGCTCCCCGACCGGGACCAGCTCGCTGACCTCAACGACCGTTTCTCGTCGATGACCACCGATGGACGTGGGTTGCGGGTCGTCGGACCGACGCCGGCCGAGACCGCAGAACACGACGACGTCGAGGCGAAACGCCTCGCGCTCATGCTCGACCCGTCCCGGGTCGCCGGCCTGCACCGCCTCATCGCCGCGCTGAACGAACTGGTGCCGCGATCGTCATGATTCCGGCAGGCTCTGGGCCTGGTCGACCAATGTGGCTGCCTTGTCGACCGCTGCTCTGGCCCGGCTGAGAAGCCGTTCCTCCGCAGGACGACCCTTCGCGCCCGCCTCGATCGCCTCGCGCAACACGGCCATGATCCGATCGCCCAGTTGGTCCGAGATGTCCTCGAGCTGCAGGCGAAGGTCCTCGTGTCGTTCGTTCATGCGTCGATGGTCGCATGTCGCTGTGACATCCGATGACCCTTCGCGCTCGACCGAGACGTTCCAAGAACCGATGGCGCCGGTAGGCTCGCGGAACCATGACGTCCGATCCGGTCGATCCGCTCCGCCCGGCGAACGCCGAGGACGTCATCGACCGGCTCGTGGAGTGGCTCTCGATTCCCTCGATATCCGCCGAACCCGCACACCGGACCGAGGTTGCCGATTCCGCCGTCTGGTTACGACAGCGGTGTCTCGACGCCGGTTTCACGTCGGCCGAGATCTGGGAGACCGACGGCCATCCCGCGGTGTTCGCCCGATGGGACGGTGCGGGTGATGAGGCCCCGACCGTTCTGGTCTACGGCCATCACGATGTGCAGCCCGTCGACCCGCTCGAGGCATGGGCGCACCCACCGTTCGAACCGGTGATCGTCGACGGCGAGTGCCGTGCGCGTGGCGCGATCGACGACAAAGGCCAGGTGCTGTACCACGTCGAAGCGGTCGCGGCGACGCTTGCCGAGTCGAGGATGTTGCCGGTCAACCTGAAGTTGCTCGTCGAGGGCGAGGAGGAGATCGGCAGCCCCCATTTCGAACAGTTGCTCGTCGACCACGCGGCCGCACTCGACTGTGACGTGATCGTCGTGTCCGACACCGGGATGATCTCGCCCGACATTCCCTCGACCGATGTCGCGATGCGGGGTCTGGTTGCCGCCACGATCGAACTGACCACGTCGTCGACCGACCTGCACTCGGGAAGTTTCGGCGGGACGGTCCCGAACGCCGCCCGCCACCTGTCGCGACTGCTCGCGAACCTCCACGACGACCAGCTCCGCGTCGCCGTCGACGGGTTCTACGACGATGTGGTCCCACTCGACGACGGCGAGCAACGGTCACTCGACGAGCAACCTTTCGACGAAACCGAATTCTGCGCGATCACCGGAGTCGCCGGCCTCGAGGGCGAACTCGGGCGATCGCCACTCGAGCGAATCGGTTCACGTCCGACCGCGGAGATCGTCGGGATGTCCGGTGGCTATGTGGGCGAAGGTATCAAGACCATCGTGCCGAGCCGGGCCACCGCGAAGATCGCATTCCGTCTGGTACCCGATCAGGATCCGACCGAGGTGATGCGGCTCGTCGATGCGTGGGTGACCAAGACCGTGCCACCGCTCGTCGACGTTTCGATCACCTGGCACGGTGGCGTCGCGCCCGTACGCTCGTCGACCCGAGGATGGGCCTTCGAGGCCGTGAGCGCCACGATCGCCTCGATCTGGGGCGCCCACCCCCTGTTGACACGCGTCGGCGGATCCGGACCAGAGGAGACGATCGCTCGTCGACTCGGCGCCCCGATGGTGTTCCTCGGTGTCGGGCTTCCCGGTGATCGCATCCACGCACCGAATGAGCGGATGGTCATGGATCAGTTCTGGCGGGGTTTCCATGCCGCGCGCAAGCTGTACGGAGAACTCGCCGACCGGTGGGCATCTCGATGACCGGGCAACCGATCGAGGACCGTCACGAATGGGTGAGTTTCGAAGATCCCGACGAGGACCGCACGTGGATGTTCGACCTGACGTTCCTCACCTCGAACTGGACCTGCATCTTCGGCTCGAGTTGCAAGGGGGTCCTCACCGAGGATGCGACCGACCTCCGGCAAGGGTGCTGTTCCTACGGTGCGCACTTCAACGACGAAGCCGACCGGGCCCGGGTGGAGCGCGCCGCGCAGCGCCTCGGCGACGACGAGTGGCAGTATGCGGGCGTCGCTCGCCGCCGCGGCGGCCCGACGAAACGCCTTGCGGATGGCTCCTCGATGACCCGACTCGTCGACGGTGCGTGCATCTTCCTGAACCGCTCGGACTTCCCCACCGGACCGGGATGTGCCCTGCACTTCGCAGCGATCGCACGCGGAACGAGTTTTCTGGACGACAAGCCAGAGGTCTGCTGGCAGGTCCCCCTGCGGCGCGAAGACTCCGTCGACGAGGCCGGTCACGTCACTTCCACGATCCGCGAATGGAAACGCCGGGACTGGGGTGAAGGAGGTGCGGAATTCCACTGGTGGTGCACCGACTCTCCCGAAGCGTTCGTCGGGGCCGAACTCGTGTACGAATCGATGCGCGAAGAGCTGATCGCGATGACATCCGCCCAGGCGTATTCGCTCCTTGCCGACTGCATCGCCGAGCGGCGGCGAGCCGGGACGTCGGCCGTCACGTTTCTGCCGCACCCACAGATTCGCCGATCACACGGATCCGGCTGCGAACGATGGTTCCCTCAACCCCGCCCCGATCAGGCCGATTGCTCTGCGATGCCTGAATTCACTTCGGCGGAACTCGAGAAAGCCTGTGACGCCCACGGGATGGAGTTCCCCCCGTTCCTGCTCGATCAGCTCGTTGCAGCGATCGACGCAGGGAAGCACGTCATCCTGACCGGCCCTCCCGGAACCGGGAAGACGACACTCGCCTATCTGGCGGGTGAGGTCGGGCAGCGTTCGATGATGTGCACCGGTTACCTTCCCACGACGGCGACGACCGAATGGACGACCTTCGAGACGATCGGCGGTTTCCAACCGACGAATGAGGGGTTGATCTTTCGACCCGGCATGTTCGTCGAAGCCATCGAGAGCGGTCGCTGGCTCGTGATCGACGAGATGAACCGGTCGAACTTCGACCGGGCGTTCGGCCAACTGTTCACGGTGCTGTCCGGCCAGGCGGTCGTGTTGCCGTTCAAACGAGCAGGGAATCCGCGCCATCTCTCGATCGTGCCACCGGGCGTCGAGGCGCCGGAGAACACCGAACCGATCAGGGTCCCGAGCACGTGGCGAATCGTTTCCACGATGAACGTGTTCGACAAGAACCTGTTGTTCGAGATGAGCTACGCGCTCATGCGCCGTTTCGCGTTCATCGAGGTCCCGTCGCCCGACGAAGAGGGGTTCCGGCGACTGCTCGGCGGCTCGGAGCTGATCCAGCAACTGCTGGTCCTGCGCACGTTCCAGGATCTGGGCCCGGCGGTGTTCCTCGACTCGGCCCGCTACGTCGAACGCCGTGCACAAGACGACATCTCCCGATCCCGGCTCCTGTTCGAAGTGTTCTATGCGTACTTCCTACCGCAGTTCGAAGGTATCCAGGACAGCAAGGGTCGGCGCTTGTTCCGGGTCATGGCCGACATGCTCGACGCGGCCGAAGCACTCGAGGTGAAGCGGGTCATGGTCGACGTGCTCGGTATCGATCTCGCGGGCTGATCCGGTCATGCCCGACGATCCGTCCCGTCGGCCGGTCGACGCGAGTGACCCGAATGCCGCGACGCGGGTGCTCTGGGGCGGAATCGCCCGGCCGTTCGACACCCGTGATGCGGCACGGGCGTTGTTCGGGTTGCGTGCATCGGACGTGAACCGTCTGGCGGGAGCGGCGATCGCGGGATCGACCGAGGCCACCGATCTGGTCGAGGCGATCCCGGACATGATCCGGAGCCTTTCGGTGACGACGGTCCGGAAGTCCGAACGCTGCCAGGGTGAGGTTCGTGGAACGGTGTTGTGGTCCGAGACCATGGCGGCGCGGGCGGGAACGGCAGGCGCCACGGATGTGTT
>JAFDWI010000405.1 GCA_018268545.1 Actinomycetota bacterium | reverse complement strand
GTCCGATAGACGCAGCCGCCCTCGGGGAGCGACGGGTCGATCGTGCAGCCGCGTAGCCAGATCGGTCCCGGAGGGGTTGCCCACATCCCTTCCACGGCAATGCCGTCGGCAATCGTCGCTGCTTGCGCTCGATCGTTGTGTTGCCATGCGGCGACCAGTGCCGCGGCAGCGTCGGTGCCGAGTGCTGCAGAGCCGGTCGCCCTGATCGGCGCGGTCGTGGTCGGCGCGAGCGTCGTGGTCGGCGCCGGTGTGGTCGCCGGGTGGGTCGTCGTGGTCGTGGTTCGGGCCGAACTCGAACAGCCCGCGACCGTGGCTCCTGCGACGGTAAGTACCGCGGTCACGGCGGCGAATCGGAAGTGGCGCATCGGCACCGACGCTATCGGTGCAGATGCTCGTCGAACCACGCGAGTGTCCGCTGCCAGGCGAGTTCGGCGGCGGCCGGATCGTGGTTCGGTCCGGCTTCCAGAAAACCGGAGCGCGTCGCGTCGTAGTCGAAGCAGGCGACCTCGGAGCACTCCAGGTGGAGCGCAGCGCTGAGCAGGGTCTTGGCATCGTCGTCGACCAGGTCGTCGACCGCGGCGAAGTGCCCTTGCACCGGGCAGGTGATGTCGAGATGATCGACGTCCTGGATCCCGTAGAAGAAGCTGACGGCTCCGACGAGGGTGGGGTGGCGCGACGCCAGCCACAGCGCCCACGAGGCGCCCATCTGCAGACCGAGCACGCCGACGGGTCGATCCGGTGTGACCGACGAGTCCCGGAGGAGCGCTGCGGAAGACACGACGAGGTCGGCGACTTCGTCCATCGACCGTTCCGCCAGCCACGATCGAGCCTCGACCGGATCGTCGGTGGTGCGGGACTCACCGACCAGGTCGGGTGCCAGCGCGACGTAGCCGGCGTCGGCGAGTTGTTCGCAGATTGCCTTCGTCGCGGCACCGAGCCCGAACCACGACCCCAGGACCAGCACCCCCGGAGCGACCTCGGCGTCCGGTGCGACCAGATACGCCGAATCCGTCACCCGATTCCCGTCGTGATCGAGATGCGCAGCCTGGGCATGGACGGGCACGCTACCGTGCCCGCATGGCCAACGAACGTTCGACGCTCGAAGTGGGGGACCGTGCCCCCGCATTCGCGCTCCTGGACCAACGCGGCGACAAGGTGCGCCTCTCCCAGTTCAAAGGGCGCCACGTCCTCGTGTACTTCTACCCGAAGGCCGACACGCCGGGTTGCACCACGCAGGCATGTGGGTTGCGTGACGTCGCCGACGATGTGGGCGATGCCGTGATCATCGGGATCAGCCCGGACCCCGTCGACAAGCTCCTCCGGTTCGACGAGAAGTACGGGCTGGGATTCACGTTGCTGTCCGACCCGGACCACGGCACCCTCGACGCATACGGAGCGTGGGGTGAACGTTCGATGTACGGGCGGAAGTTCATGGGGGTGGTGCGTTCCGCGGTGCTCGTCGGACCGAACGGCAAGGTGGCCGAGGTCTGGCCGAAGATCAGTCCCAAGGACACACCGGTGAAGCTGCTTGCCGCGTTGGCCGGATCATGACGGTGGCCGGGCGATTCGTCGATCAATCGAGGTCGGCCAGCACCCGAGGCGCGTCGGCCCGGTTTCGCTTGACGGCGAGTTCGCGGTAGACCTTGATACCCGCAATGAAGACGGCGGTCACGACCAGACCTCGGATTCGTCGACGGCTCATGGGCCGGTAGGCTCCCTGTCTCATGGCGCGATCCGCCCGGATGGCGAAATTGGCAAACGCGATGGTCTCAAACACCATTGCCCGAAAGGGCTTGCGGGTTCAAGTCCCGCTCCGGGCACCGCTGGCGGTGAACGCCGCATGGCACGAGGTCGGGTCGTGACCGGCTCGGGGCGGGGGGAGGTGTCCCGCGCTCTGGATCGACTCGGCCTGCCGGACACGCCGGTGAGTCGGGCCTTGCTGGTGCTGATCGACGACACCGTTTCGCGTTTGGATCGCAAAGGACGGATCCTCGGGGTCTGGGTCGGAGATCGCGACTACGTGGCCGACCTGGACGATGCGACGATCGATGAATTCGAAGCGGCGACGGATCGGTACGTGACCGACTTCGTCGGCGCCGACACGCGCCGATCCATTCTCGACGCGATCGAGCAGTGCCTCGAGACCGGCTCGTTGACGACCGTCGAGTTCACGACTCGTGCGACCGGGCGCACCCTGTACCTGCGCGGCAGTTGCACTCCGTGCGGCAACGACCAGGTGATGTGGACGAGCCGTGATCGCACCGCCGACCACGAGGCCCGGAGGGTGGCCGAACGGCGTGCCGAGCTCGAGTCGATGTTGAGCGACGGGTTGCAGGCCCTGATCGACGCGGGCGCGGCCATCGTGGACGACGACGACCTCGTCACCGGTGTCTTCGGACGTGTCGCCGAGTTCTTCGGAGCCGATGCTGCATTCCTCCGGCGGTTCCGCGGTGCGGGACACATCGAGATCGTCGGACAATGGCGTGGGGCCGGTGTGGACTATTCGCCGCCGGGCACCTCACGGGCAGGCTCCACGTATTTCCCCTGGGCGGCGCGTCAACTTGCTCGGGATCCGATCCTCATCGTGCCGAGTCTGGGGGGTCTCGGACCCGAGGCGTCGACCGACATCGCGAGTCTCGACCAGGGGCTCGAGGGCGGGCTGGTCTGGGTGCGGGTCGGGTCGGGTCGTCGACCGTCGGGTCTGTTCGGTTTGTTGTTCGATCGACAACGGATCGTCGACGATCGCGACGGCTTCGAACCGTTGATCGGGTTCGCGAGCACGACATTGGGGCTCATCGCCCGAGCAGAAGAAGAGCTCCGCCGCACCATGCAGCGCCACGTGCTCGAATCCATCGTCCACGGCGATCCCCTGCCGGATGTGCTCGAACGGGTCTGTCGCTTGCGTGAGGCCGGCTCGCCGAGCCACTCCTGTGTCGCCTGGCTCGTCGACGATCATGGTCGACTGCATCCGATCGGTGGGGCCGATGATCGGTTCGCCGGGTTCGATCCGTGCCCCGACGGCTCTCCGGAACTCGTCGCGTTCGATCGCGGTGAGCGATGTTGGATCGACGCGACCGAACAGGACCCGGGCCCGGTCGCTCGACACCTGGGGGCCGGTGCGATCGATCTGATTCCTCTGGCGACCGGCAGCGGGCACTCCAAGGTCGGGCTCCTGGCGGTCTATGACACCTCGCGTCTGCCGCTTGATCCGACCGAGGTCGGCGCCGATCCGCACGGGGAACTGGCCGCGTCGCTCGCGTCGCTCGCCGTGGAACGCCTCACCGACCTGGCCGAACTGGCGCACCGCGCGACGCACGATTCGCTGACGGGGCTCGCGAACCGCGAGACCTTCGTGTCCGAGCTCGATCGGGCGATCGCCGAGAGCGGACCCGTCGACCGCCTCGTGGCCGTCCTCTATTGCGACATCGACCGGTTCAAGGAACTCAACGATCATCTCGGGCACGGCTACGGCGACGACCTCCTCGTCGATGTCGCCGACGTGTTGACGACCAACACCCCCGACCCGTGCGTCGTCGCGAGACTCGGCGGAGACGAATTCGCGGTGCTGCTCGAAGCGCTGTCCGACGAGAACGACGCGATGATCGTGGCCGAACGGATCCGAACGGCCGTGCGGACATCGCCGGCATCGGCCGGCCGACGTGCGACGGTGAGCATCGGGGTAGCGGTTTCCGGTTCGCCGACCGATCACGCCGAAGGGCTGATGCGGGACGCCGACGTCGCGATGTACCAGGCGAAGTCGACCGGACGTGATCGCGTCGAGTTGTTCGCCGAACGGTTGCGTCGCGAAGCACGCGCCCGTGATCAAATGGGGCGCGAACTCGTCGATGCGCTCGACCACGGCGATGTCGACGTGCACTTCCAACCGATGGTCGACCTGGTCGCCGGTCGGCTGATGGGCTTCGAGGCCCTCGCCCGCTGGAAGCATCCCGAACGGGGATTCGTCTCACCCGGTGAGTTCATACCGGTTGCCGAGGCCGGCGGGATGATCGAACGTCTCGGCGATGTCGTCCTGGAGCGTGCGCTCGCCGTCGCCGCCCACTGGGACGGTCTCGACCTCCACGTCAACCTGTCGGCGGTCCAGATCGATCGACCCGGCGTCGTCGAACGCCTCCTCGAGCGGATCATCGCGTCGGGGATCCCGGTCGAGCGGCTCGCGATGGAGGTCACCGAGTCCGTGCTCCTCCCGGGCTCGCTCTCGACACTCGAGAACCTTCGGGTGTTGACCGATGCCGGGGTCGGGCTCGTGCTCGACGATTTCGGCACCGGCTACGCGTCGTTGACCTATCTGCGGAGCTATCCGTTCCAGGGGATCAAGGTCGATCGGTCGTTCGTCGACGGTATGGAGCACAACGCGGACGACTCGTCGATCGTCTCGATGGTGCTCGCGCTCGCGAGTTCGCTCGGGCTGGAGGTCATCGCCGAGGGGGTGGAGACGCTCGGCCAGGAGCGGATGCTGCGCGACAAGGGCTGCCGGTACGTGCAGGGATACCGGTACTCGGTGCCGGTTCCACGCGACGAGGTCGGTGGCCTGATCGACCGATTCGGATCGGGTGTGTCGTCGGTTTTCTGAACCCGGCTGTCGCCGGCGACCGGCGAAGGTGCGGGTCGATCAGCCGTGCGCCGGACCCTTGCCCGCACGGGCCTTCACGAAAGCCCGGAGCGTCGGCACGTCGACAGCACGGCAGTACTGATGCGTCACCCAGGCGGTGGCCGCGACCTTCGTGCTGTCGGGAAGCCCCTTCGCGGGAGCGACGACGACGTCGGGCGAATCGAGCTTCTCGAGCTCGGCGACCTCGGAGTTGCTGATCCCCTCGTACTGGATGAGCACCCGACC
>JAFDWI010000404.1 GCA_018268545.1 Actinomycetota bacterium | reverse complement strand
GTCCATGGGCGCCGCTCTCCTGGTCAGCCCGTGGAATCCCGACGTCGCGATCATCCCGTTCTTTCTGGCGATTGTCTGCGCCTGGGCCGTCGGCGAGGGGGATCCGTCGTCACTGGTACCCCTGGTCGTCGCCGTTTCCTATTCGGTGCAGTCACACGCGGGATACATCGGCATCTCGATGATCGTGCTCGCCGCACCGGCCGTCGCGCTGATGGTGAGACATCGACGCCGTTCGCCATCGGTGATCCGTCGACACCACCGGCCGATCATCACCGCCGCGGTCGTTGCGATCGGCTTGTGGTTGCCTCCGCTGGTCCAGCAACTCCGAACAACCCCGGGAAACGTCACATTGCTCTGGCAAGCGTCCGGCAGCCGGTCCGGGCCCGCGTTCGGAATGCGCAACGCCCTCCGGGTGATGGCGGCCGGCCTGCTCCCCGGCCCCGGAAGATGGCTCACGGTCCATGCGGACATCGTCGGATTGCCGCCCTCGGTACCGACGCCGTGGCTGGTCGGGATCCTCCTTGCCACGGCAACACTCGGTACCATCGCCGCGGTTCGAGGACATCGACGCATGTTCGGGTTCATGGTGTTCGTCGTGGCACTCGACCTGGCGGGGATCGTGAGCATCGCGAACATCCGTGGCCCGATCGCGCCCTATCTGATCGGTTGGATCATGCCGGTGTCGATCCTGACCTGGATATCGATCTTCGCATCGGCGTCTGCGATCTTGGGCATCGCTCGGGCGCGGCGCCCGTGGTATGCGCTGGGGATGAGTGCGGTTGTACTCGCCGCGATGTTGGTTCCCGGATCTATCGGCACCGAACCGGCTTCGCCACGTGCCGGAACCGGAATCGCGGCGCTCGGCGACGAAGTGGCTCCGAAGCTCTCGACCCACCATCGCTATCTGCTCGAATGGACCGACGACCAGACGCTGAGTGGCCTTGCGTCGGGCTTCATCGCCCGCCTCGAGTCACACGGCATCGTCGTGCTCGTGGATGACACCTCGGCCAACGTCCGCGCATTCGGTGCATCGCGGGTCGACAACCAGCCGACACGCGCCGACATGGTTCTTCGAGTTCGCGGTACAAGCCGATCAGGCTCCCTTCTCATGCCGCACGCCGGAGAACAGATCATCCTCCGCTTCGACGAGCGGGACCCCTCGATCCCTGCGCGCATCGCAGTGCTGCGCCCACGGCTGGCGCGCCTCGACGCGCTCGCCGGGGCCATGACGAGGCGTGAAGTCGCGTCGGGGACACCCCTCGAGCAGGCCCTGATCGACGCGGCCGCCCGCTACCCAGAAATCAACGTCATCGCCAAGGAATTGAATGCGCTGACAGGGACGGGCAGCGCCTACCTGGTGACCACCAGGCCCATCGACTGACGCGAGGTCCACCATCCGGATCGGCTAGAACGTGTTCCATGTCGTTCAACATCGCCGACCTCTTCGAACACGCCGTCGATGCCGTTCCCGATCGGACCGCGTTGATCATCGGTGACGTCAGCCGCACCTACCGCGAGCTCGATGACCGGGCGAACCGACTGGCGAACCGGTTTCTCGCCGACGGGCTCGCCAAGGGCGATCACATCGGGATCTACGGGGTGAACAGCGAGGCGTGGATGGTCACGATGCTCGCCGCGTTCAAGATCTCGGCGATCCCGATCAACATCAACTACCGCTATGTCGCCGAGGAGCTCGAGTACCTCTTCGACAACGCCGACCTCGTCGCGGTCGTCCACGACGCGACGTACACTCCCGTCGTCGCCGAGGTCGTTACGAGCGTCGCGGGTGTGGCCCGGCTCTACGCGATCGACGACGCCTCAGGCGTCGACACGACACAGCTCGGTTCGGTCGATTTCGAAGCGGCCGTCACTTCAGGGGCTGCCACCCGACCAGCGGTCATCAGGTCGCCCGATGATCTCTACGTGTTGTACACCGGTGGCACCACGGGCATGCCCAAGGGCGTGATGTGGCGCCAAGAGGACGTGTTCTTCGCGCTCGGCGGCGGTATCGAGCCCTACTCGGGGGTTCCGGTCGAGTCCGAGTTCACGCTTTCGGAGAAGGCTGCCGCGTCGCCCGCACCGCTCGTGACGCTTTGCATCCCTCCGTTGATGCACGGCGCTGCACAGTGGGGCACACTCCGTTTCCTGTTCGAAGGCAACACGGTCGTACTGGTGCCGCGATTCGACGCCGAGTTGATCTGGGACGAGGTCGAACGCTGCGGCGTGCAGACCCTGACGATCACCGGGGACGCGATGGGTCGCCCCCTCGTCGAGACGCTGATCGAACACCCCGGCCGATGGGACACGTCGTCGCTCTTCGTGATCGCCTCGAGCGCCGCGGTGTTCTCGCAACCGGTGAAGAAGCTCTTCCGGGAACAGTTTCCCGATGCGATCATGGTGGATGCAATCGGCTCCTCGGAAACCGGACACAACGGGATCACGACCGCTGCCGACGAACAAGGGCCCAACCGCGAGGGTCTGGCCGTCACCGTCAAGGGCTACGAAGGTTCGGTCGTCCTCGATGAAAACCTCGAACCGGTCGTGCCCGGATCGGGTGCCATCGGGCGACTGGCCCGCGGCGGGCACATCCCCGTCGGCTACTACAAGGACGAGGTGAAGACCGCGAAGACGTTCGTCATCGCGGCGGACGGCGAACGTTATGCGATCCCCGGTGACTTCGCCACGGTCGAGGCCGATGGAACCATCACCTTGTTGGGACGTGGATCGGTCTGCATCAACACCGGTGGTGAGAAGGTATTCCCCGAAGAGGTCGAGGGGGCGATCAAGTCGCACCCGGCGATCTACGACGCGGTCGTGGTGGGGGCACCGGACGATCGCTGGGGCGAACGCGTCACTGCGATCATCCAGCTACGTATGGCGTCGGACCGGCCGACCGACGACGCGCTCGTCGCCCACTGCCGCACCCGACTCGCCGGTTACAAGGTCCCCAGGACCATCATCACCGTCGACGAGGTGGTCCGCTCCCCCAGCGGCAAGCCGGACTATCCGTGGGCCAAGACGCTGGCTGCGACCTCGGTGTCCGGCGACTCGTGAGGAAGATCCGCTCGGTCGGAACGGCTCACTAGTGGTGTGTCTTCCAATTGATTCGCCGGGTCTCGGCGACGCTACGCGGCCGCCTGCGTCGTCCTCGTCGTCGGCGCACGCTACGTGTGCGCCTTCCTCCTGCGTCCTCGCATCCGGAGCG
>JAFDWI010000403.1 GCA_018268545.1 Actinomycetota bacterium | reverse complement strand
TCGGCCCCCTTGGGTCACCGGGTGGGCCGATCTCGGCACAGATCATCGCCGACTGTTCGCCCGCATGATGGAGGTGTACGCCGGATTCCTCGCCCACACCGATGCACAGATCGGGCGCCTGTTGGGTGGCCTCGACGACATGGGACTGACCGAGGACACCCTGGTCCTGTTGTGCTCGGACAACGGTGCGAGCGCCGAAGGAGGCCCGCACGGATCGTTCAACGAGCTCCGCTTCACCCACGACCGCCTCGACGATGTCTCCGAGACGCTTCGGTTGATCGACCACCTCGGCGGCCCACGGTCCTACGAGCACTACCCGTGGGGCTGGGCCTGGGCCGGCAACACTCCGTTCAAACTGTGGAAGCGCTACACGTGGCTCGGCGGGGTCCGCACACCGCTGATCGCTCGTTGGCCGGGCGGTATCCCCGATGCCGTGGCGGGTGGGATCCGTCCCCAGTTCTGTCACGCGGTCGACGTCCTGCCGACGCTGCTCGATGCGGCAGGCCTCGAGCGGCCGAGCGTCGTCGACGGGGTCGTCCAACGGGAGCTCGACGGTGCGAGCATCCTCGGGACCTTCGCGGACCCGGACGCGCCGGCACCGCGGAGCAGGCAGTACTTCGAACTGCTCGGCTCACGCGCGATGTATCTCGACGGCTGGAAGGTGACCACGGACCATGTCGGTGCCCAGATGTCCGTCGAACACGAACTCGTGACCGGGTCCCACCGCTTCGAGGACGACAACTGGTGCCTGTTCCACGTCGACGAGGACTTCGCCGAGGTCACCGACCTCGCGTCCGAACGACCCGAGAAGGTCGTGGAACTTCGCGACGCATGGTGGGCCGAAGCGGGTCGGAACAATGTGCTCCCACTGGATGACACGTTCATCGGGCGAAGCGTCGCGCTCGAGGCGAACCCGTGGCCGTCGGGATTCGACGTCTCCTACCGTCCCGGCGGGTCGCCCGTCGCAGAGGACTTTCTCCCGCCGATGGGCCCGGGGTTCACGATCATCGCGGACGTCGGATGCTCCACCGGGGATGCAAAGGGCACGATCGCGGCGCTCGGGGACTGGAACAGCGGGTGGGCACTGCGCCTCGCCGGCGGCGAGCCCCACGCCCACCTCCGACTGTTCGGGGCCCCGACCGATCTCGAGTCGAGCGTTCGTCTCGACCCGGGTGATCACGAGATCGCGCTCGAATTCCGGCGACGGCCCGAGGGCGGCGGACCGATCCGCCTGTTCGTCGACGACGAGCCCGTTGCCGAAGCATTGCTGATCGACGATCTCCCGTTCCGGTGGCAGATCGGCGGCGCCGGTCTCCGCCTCGGGCACGACGCCGGTCTGCCCGTCGCCGAAACCTACGACCCGCCGGATCATCTCAGCGGCGCCGTGGTGCGAAGCGTGCGCGTGCAGAGCCACGCGCTCGAACCAGCGGACCTCGACGATGCACACCTGCATCGTCTGCTCGAACACGAATGACACCGTCGCCGACGGCTATCCTCGGGGGCGGCCGTGGGAATCTGATCGTCCGGACTTCGAGACGCGGCGCCTTCACATCGTGCATCGATCCGACAGACGAGTTCCGACCGTGACCACACGAACGGCCCCCACCATCGAACATAGATTCCCCGGCGGACTACCGGATTGGCATCGCTGGCACGCACGTCGACGCCCGTTGCACCTGCGCATCCGATCGTTTCCACGGGCGAAACCGACCACGGCGATCCTCACCCGGGGCTCCGACGCGGCCGACATCGTCGCGGCATCGATCGTGTCGACACCGAGTCTGGAACGGGCGGTCATCGACCCACTCACGCACATCGCACCCGAGAGGATCGCGATCCTGGCGACCCGGCCGCGACGGGATCTCTGTGGACCCGACGCGATCGCCCAGACGGTCACGTCCGCGAAGGACATCTGCGACGCGCTGCCGGCGCTGCGTTGTTCGCTCACCATCGGGGCCCACCTCGAGTTCGGCGCGCTCGCGACCGCAGCGGCCCGCCGTGCAAAGGGCCGCTCGTTCGTCGTCCAACACGGCTTGCTCACGCCCTGGTCGCCGCCCCTTCCCGACGAGAGCACGCTGCTCGCATGGACGGACGACGATGCCGCGTTCCTCACCCGGGCACGGCGGGGCATCGCGGCCGAGGTCGTCGGCAGCCAACTGCTGTGGCAGGCAGTCGCGGCCAGCACGGCCGGCCCCGAACGTGACCGGTCCGGTCCGCCGACGTTCCTCGGGCAACTGCACGGCGCGGAGATGTCGCGCCTCGACACGTTCCGGACGGCGCTCGATTTCTGCCGAACCACCGGGGCGACGTATCGACCGCACCCGGCCGAGACCGACCGGATGTCCCGCCTGGCGCACCTGGCGATGCGTCGATCCGGTGTCACCATCGACGCCGAGCGGCCGCCGCTGTCCGAACTCGGCGCGGGCGCGGTGGCGGTGTTCTCCACCGGTTTGCTCGAAGGCGCCGCCGCAGGCGTACCCACCTGGGGTGTGCACGCCCGCCCGCCTGTGTGGTTGTCGGAGTTCTGGGACCGTTACGGCATCGGTCGATGGGGTGATTCGCCCACACCTGCTCCCGAGGTCCCGGACATCGAACCGGCCCGAGCGATCGCACAAATCGTCACCGATTCGGCGACCCGGTGACCATGTTCTCGCAGTCCTCGCTTCCGATCGTCGCCATCGTGGGCCGCCCGAACGTGGGCAAGTCGACGTTGTTGAACCGGATCATCGGCCGGAGAGAAGCGATCGTCGAGGCACGTCCCGGCGTGACCCGCGATCGCAAAGAGGTCGACACCGAATGGAACGGGTATCCCTTCACCGTGGTCGACACGGGCGGTTGGATGGTCCGCGGCGACGAGCTCGACGACAAGGTCTCGCGCCAGTCCGAGAAGGCGATCCTCGACGCCGATGTCGCGATACTCGTCGTCGACGCGACCGTCGGCCCCGCGGAGGACGACACCCGGATCACCGGGCTGCTCCGTCGCCGGGGCGGCCCGGTGTTGGTGGTCGCCAACAAGGTCGACGACGGACTCCACGAAGGTGCCATCTGGGACTTCATGGCGTTGGGGTTGGGTGAACCCATCGCCGTGAGTGCGCTGCACGGGCGGAATGCGGGGGAGTTGCTCGACCGCGTCGTCGCCGAGCTCGAAGCCGTTCGCGGCCCCGCACCCGCGCCCGATGCCGTGGACGCCGATGATCCTGATCGATCGCCGCGGGAAGCTTCGGGCGACATCGAGGCCGGTCGCATCTTCGCGGTCGCGCTGGTCGGGCGGCCCAACGTCGGCAAGTCCACCCTGTTCAACCGATTGATCGGAGAAGACCGATCCGTCGTCCACGATCTGCCCGGCACCACGCGAGACAGCATCGACACGGTCGTCCAGACCCCCGACGGACCCATTCGATTCGTCGACACCGCCGGGATGCGTCGCCGGAGCAAGGTCGATGCCGGGACCGAGCGTTTCTCGACCGTCCGGGCGCTCGCATCGGTGGACACCGCGGACATCGCGTTGCTGGTGATCGACGCGACCGAGGGGATCACCCATCAGGACCAGCGACTCGCCGAACGTGTCGACGGTGCCGGGTGCCCGATCGTCATCGTCCTGAACAAGTGGGAGCTCCTCGACGCCGAAGGGCGCGAGCAGGTCACGACGCAGCTCGGACGCCGACTCGCTTTTCTCGGTGACAGTGTCGTCCTCAAGATCAGCGCGCTCACGGGGAAAGGTGTGCACCGGTTACTCCCGGCGCTCAGTGATGTCGTCGACGCGTACCGCAAGCGGGTCCCCACGCGACGGGTCAACGAGATCGTCGCGGCCGCCCAGTCCGCGCAACCCGCTCCCGACGGGGCGCGGGTCCTGTACGCGACCCAGGTCGCGACCGATCCACCAACCTTCACGTTGTTCGCGAACCGCGAGCTTCCCCGTACGTACCTCCGGTACCTCGAGAACACGCTCAAACGTGAGCTGGGTATGGGTTCGACGCCGGTCAAGTTGCGCGTGCGTCGCCGTTCGTGATGCGCACCACCCCGTCTGGCACACACCGGACCCGGCGATGAAGCGGACGCGTGCTCTGGCCGGGACCACGGCGGCAGTCGGGGGAGTGACCATCGTGGCGCTGCGGCGGTGGCGACGTGGTCGCCGCCGGCGTTCCGATCGCGGGACCGTCGTGGCGGCCACGGGTCGCAACGGTGCGCTCGCGAGGACGGCGAGCCGGATCGGGGTCACCTACGGGGTCCATCAGGCCCAGCGCACGTTCGCGTCGGCTGAACGCAAGGAGCGGCTCGACGAGGCGTTTCTGATACGAAGCGCCGACGAGGTCACCGAGACGCTCGGAAATCTCAAGGGCGTGATGATGAAGCTCGGCCAGATGGCGAGTTATCTCGACCTCGGTCTGCCCGACGAGATGCGGGCCGCGCTCGTCCCTCTCCAGGCAGCGGCCCCTCCGATGGCACCCGAACTCGCGACGGCGACCGTCGAGGACGCGCTCGGCGGGCCGGTCACCGAGTTCTTCGCCGAGTGGGATCCCGTTGCGATCGCGGCCGCGTCGATCGGTCAGGTCCACCGGGCCCTGACACTCGACGGCCGTGCCGTGGCCGTGAAGATCCAGTATCCCGGAATCGCCGAGGCGATGGCCGCCGACCTCGAACACACCGATGTGCTCTTCATGGCGTTACGGATGATGTTCCCGTCGCTCGAAGCGGCGCCGCTGGTCACCGAACTGCGAACCCGGCTCGGCGAGGAGCTCGACTACATCACCGAGGCGAGTCGCCAGCGCCGGTTCGCCGAGTACTACCGGGGTCACCCGTTCATCGTCGTGCCCGACGTGATCGACGAGCTGTCCGGTGAACGGGTGATCACCAGCGACCTGGTCGTCGGCCGGACGTTCGCCGAGGTCGTGAACGGGTCACAGACCGAGCGGGATCGTTCGGCCGAGGTCATCTTCCGTTACGTGATGCGTTCGCTGTATCGGATGGGGGCGTTCAACGGCGATCCGCATCCCGGCAACTACCTGTTCACCGACGACGGCCGAGTGGTGTTCCTCGATTACGGGCTCGTCAAGGAGTTCACGCCCGGGGAGGTCGAACTGTTCGCGGCGATGCACCGCACGATGGTCGACGGCTACGACCCGTCCGGATTCCGGAAGCTGCTGGTGCGCGCCTCGATCATCCAGCCGGACGCGCCGGTCGACGACGAGCGTCTCCACGAGTATTTCTCCGGTTTCTACGAGCATCTGCTCCACCACGGGCCGACGCTCATCACCCGGGAGTTCACGGCCGGTCTGGTGAGCCGCATGTTCGACACCGACGGCCCTTTCGCGGATGTCCAGAAGCACATCAACGTGCCCCCTGGATTCCTGTTGATCCAACGCATCAACCTCGGCTTGTACGCGTTGTTCGCCGACCTGGGCGCGACCGCGGACTGGCAGGCGATCCTCGAGGACATCGTGCCGTGGTCGGACCGGCCCCCGACCACCGAACTCGGTGTCGCCGAGGCGCACTGGGCGAGCGGATCCCGCGGCCCCACCGGGTGACGGCAACGCCCTCGCGGGCGAGCGCGCTACTCCCAGCCGCCGATTTCGGGGAGTACGATGTGTGCCGTCATGGGTTTCATCGTGCTGTCGGTCGTCACCGCGGCCTGTCTCGTGGCGGCGTCCTTCTGGGCCCGCTCAGCCGTGGTGCATCGGCGCGCCTGGCTCCGGGCCGAACGCGAATTCGGCTCCGATTCCGATGCGGCGGCGTTGGCTCGGACGGCCTTCCGCAAAGAGGTCCACGCGACCTCGCTCTACGGGGCGCTCGTCATCGCCACGGCCGTGGGGTTGATCTTCCGGACTCACCAGTCCGTGTACGGACTCACGTTGATCTTGGTCCCGGTCGGCTTGTCGCTCGCGTTCGCACACGATTTCCTCAATGCCGTGCGCATCTCCGCAGAACGTTTCACGATCGAGCGCCGTGCGGTCGAGGTGTTGACCCAGGAGCAACTCGCTCCCAAGGCTTGGGCCGCGCGACTGGCCCCCGAGGACCTGCCGGACCTCACCGGATTCGAGTTGGGTCGCGTCTACCAGGCGGGCACGGGGATGATGGCCGGGGACTTCTACGACGTCTTCCGCGTCGCACCGAATCGCGTCGCAGCGGTGATCGGGGATGTGACCGGGCACGGGATCGAAGCTTCGATCACCGCCTTCCAGGCCAAGTACCTGCTCCGGGTCTTCCTCCGCCAGTTCCGCGATCCGGCTCAGGCGCTCGAAGAACTGAACCGCCAGATCTCGACACTGGAGCGGTCCGAAGAGTTCATCTCGCTCGTGGTGGTCGTGTTCGACACCGCGGCTTCCACGCTCCGGTTCGCGTCGGCCGGGCACCCGGCGGCATGGCTGTGGCACGACCGTGAGGTCCGGGCTCTCCGGGCGACGGGTCCGCTGCTGATGCTCGATCCACGCGCGACCTACCTCAGCCGGGAGATCCCGCTCGACATGGGGGACCTCGTGCTGATGTACACCGATGGCCTCGCCGAAGCCCGCAATGGCGACAATCTGTTCGGTGAGGAGCGCATCGCGAACGTGCTGCGACGCGACCCTGGCGTCGAACCCGGCGTGTTGTGCAAGTCCCTGCTCGAATCGGCCCGCGACTTCGCGGAATCCGGTCTCAACGACGACGTCGCGATCCTGGCGGTCCGGCGCCATTGACGACGTCGGACCTCGACCGCCATCGACGAGGTCGCAGGCCGAAATCACCGTCGAAGTAGTGTCGGCATTCGATGACCACCGGATCGGGCGAGACCACCGAGGATGCGATGCGCGCCGCGATTCTTCGCGCCCGCGCCGGCAATCTGGCGACCGGCGGGGAGAAGCTCGCCCGCCAGAACAAGCTGTTCGTGCGTGATCGCATCGCGTTGTTGTGCGACGAAGGCACGTTCGTCGAGGACGGCCTCCTCGCCAATGCAACCGCCCGCGACCTGCCGGCCGACGGGGTGGTCACCGGCGTCGGCGAGATCGACGGGCGTCCGGCGGTCGTCGTCGCGAACGACCCGACCGTGAAGGCCGGATCGTGGGGTGCGCGAACCGTCGAGAAGATGGTGCGTGCAACCGAGTACGCCCTCGACCACGATCGGCCGATCTTCTGGCTCATCGACTCCGCGGGCGCGCGCATCACCGATCAGGTGCAGTTGTTCCCGGGGCGCCGGGGCGCCGGTCACATCTTCTACAACCAGGTCAAACTGTCGGGCCGGGTTCCCCAGATCTGCTGTCTGTTCGGCCCTTCGGCGGCGGGCGGCGCCTACATCCCGAGTTTCTGTGACATCGTCATCATGGTCGAGGGCAACGCCTCGATGTATCTCGGGTCACCGCGCATGGCGGAGATGGTCATCGGCGAATCGACGACCCTGGAGGCGATGGGCGGCGCACGGATGCACGCGACGGTGTCGGGCTGTGGCGACAACCTCGCGGTCGACGACGCCGACGCGATCGACCAGGCCCGTGCCTGGTTCAGCTACTTCCCGGTTTCGTGGCACGAGGCCCCGCCGCGTTACGAAGCTGGTGCACCGGCCGCGCTGTTCACCGATGATCTCGTTCCCGATTCGGACACGATGGGCTATGACACCCACGACGTGATCGATGCCCTCGTCGACGCCGACAGTTTCTTCGAACTCAAACCGCTGTTCGCGCCGGAACTGGTCTGTGGGCTGGGGCGACTCGAGGGTCGCCCCGTCGGGATCGTCGCGAACAATCCTGCGATCAAGGGCGGTGTCCTGTTCGTCGACTCCGCCGACAAGGCCGCTCGCTTCGTGTGGTGCTGCGACGCATTCGGGATCCCGTTGATCTTCCTGACCGACGTTCCCGGGTTCATGATCGGGACCCAGGTCGAGGCGCAGGGGATCATCCGGCACGGGGCGAAGATGGTCACCGCCGTGTCCGAGGCGACGGTTCCCAAGATCTGCGTGGTCGTACGGAAGGCCTACGGCGCCGGGTTGTACGCCATGTCGGGGCCGGCGTTCGAGCCGGATGCGACGCTCGCGTTGCCGACCGCGAAGATCGCCGTGATGGGGCCCGAAGCGGCGGTGAACGCCGTGTTCGCCAACCGGATCGCCGAGTTCGACGACGAGACCGAGCGCGCCGCCTTCATCGCGGAACAGCGTGAGATCTATTCCGCCGATGTCGATCTGCTCCGCCTCGCGAGCGAACTGGTCGTCGACGCGGTGGTCGAGCCGGGCGCATTGCGGAACGAACTGATCCGGCGGTTCGCGTTGGCCGAAGGGAAGCGACGGGCCTTCTCCGACCGCCGCCACGGTGTGCCACCCGTTTGAGAACACGCATGACCGATGCGCGGATCGGGGAGTGTCGGGGGCACGATGGAACCATGCCCGCTGGTGTCCAAGCGCCGTCGCAGACCACGGTCGTCCTCCGTGATGTCGGTCCCCGGGACGGTCTGCAACCCGAGCGTCCCGTCGACGCGGTCGATCGCGCACGACTCGTCGATGCGCTCTTCGCCGCCGGTGTCCGACATGTCGAGGCAGCATCGTTCGTGTCGCCGCGTGCGGTGCCCGCGATGGCAGACCCCGCAGCGGTCCTCGCCGCGATCGAACGACCGGCCGATGCGGTCGTCACGGTTCTGGTCCCGAACCTGCGAGGCGCGCAGGAGGCGCTTCGTTGTGACGTCGACGAACTCACGGTGACGATCTCGGCATCACCGGCCTACAACCGTCACAACGTCCGTCGATCGATCGACGAATCGCTCGCCGAGGTCGCTTCGATCACGTCGCTCGCCGCGGCGTCGCAGGTGCCGGTGGACGCGGTTGTCAGCTGCGCGTTCGGGTCGCCCTTCGAAGGTGACCTGGACCCCTCGGCGGTCGCGACGTTGGGCGATCGACTCCTGGATCGCGGATGCGCCGCGGTCACCTACGCCGACACGACCGGCATGGCGACCCCTCGCCGCGTCGCCGACCTCCTCGCCGAGACCGGCGTCGGCGTGGGCCTGCACCTGCACCAGACGCGCGGTACGGCACTGCTCAACGCGTGGTGTGCGATCCAGGCGGGTGTCCGACGATTCGACACCTCTGTCGGGGGCCTCGGAGGGTCGCCGTTCGCGCCCGGTGCTGCGGGGAACCTGGCGACCGAGGAGTTCCTGGCCGTGCTCGACGATGTGGGTTTCGACACGGGGATCTCGGTCGAGGGGCTGATCGAGGCGGCCGCGGTCGCCGCGGATCTCGTCGGCCATCCGGTTCCGAGCACGATCCCGCGCGTGGGGCCGCGTGGTCGCCTTGTCGCCGTGGAGGACTGAGTGGGATGCCCTGGTGTGACGCGTGTGATCGGTTCCTGAGCCCGAACACCGTGAACGACGACGGCACGTGTCCCGAGTGCGGCTCGAGAATCATCAGCGCGAAGAAGCTGGACCGCGCCCGTCGGGGCCGTGGGGCCTCGATCGACGCGGATGAATCCCGCCACGCTCGGACCGGACCGGAGCGGGGAGATGCCGGATCGGACGCCGGGACCGGACGGGCACAGACGAACGCCGGGCACGACGCCGACGACCAGTCGACCCCGTGGCATTTCAAGGTCCTCCTGGTCGCCCTGGTCCTCTACCTGACGTGGAGACTCGTCCAGGGAATCCTGTGGGTCGCCCACAAGCTCTGACGATGCCGGTGATGCGGGTTCGGCGTCCCGTCGAGGCGCGGTTAGACTCGTGCAGCGTTCACGGGCTGTGGCGCAGCTTGGTTAGCGCGTCGGTCTGGGGGACCGAAGGTCGTGGGTTCGAATCCCGCCAGCCCGACCATCAAATCCGAAGCCACGGAAGACCGATGTCCCCCGATGCACCAACCGGGGCCCTCGGGAGTTTCCTGGAACTTCAAGGAATCGCCCAGGGCCTCGACAGGATGTGGGAGTTGGTGCGGTGACCACACACCCCCCTGCGTCTCTGGTCACGTCACCGGCGATCCGCCGCCTCGGCCACGCCCATGGTGCGCAGTGCAGCCCGGATCGCTTCGGCCGCCTCATCCAGGGCCGTCGGGTCGGGTGAAGGATCCGCGTTCGCGAAGGCGAGATCCGATTCGGACCGGATCGGGATCGAGTGGAGATGGACATGGGGGACCTCGAGTCCGGCGATCACGAGACCGATGCGCGGGCAGTCGAACGCAGCCTGCTGTGCACGGCCGATGGTTCGCGCCACACCCACGAGGTGGGTGATCGTCGCATCGTCGAGATCGAGCCAGTTGTCGACCTCCACACGAGGCACCACCAAGGCGTGGCCGGGTTGCAACGGTGCGATCGTCAGAAACGAGACCGCGACGGTGTCTCGCCACACGAATCGCCCGGGGAGCTCGCCGTCGATGATCCGGGTGAACAATGTGGACATTCGCTCACCCTAGTGGTGTGCCTTTCAATTGGCGGCGTGGGATCGGCGGCGATCCGCTCCGGATACGAGGACGCAGGAGGAAGATGCACGCGTTGCGTGCGCCGACGACGAGGACGACGCAGGCGGCCGCGTCGCGGCGTCGAGACCCGGCGGATCAATTGGAAGACACACCACTAGTGGTCCGTCGCTGAAATAGCAAGGTGGGTTAGGGTGGTGGGATGCCGGTGATGGTTGCCGCCCCGTTGAAGGTGTCTCGAAGCCAGCGAGCTGAGTTGGAGCGGATGGCTTTCTCGTCGTCGTTGCCACATCGGGTGGTGGTGCAGTCCTCGGCTTTGTTGTTGGCTGCCGATGGTGAAGCGAACGCGGCGATCGCGCGGGCGTGTTCGACGACTCCGGACACGGTGCGGCGATGGCGGGCCAAGTTCGAACAGGGCGGGGTCGAGGCGGTGGGCACGATTGCTGCGGGTCGGGGTCGCAAGCCGGTGATCGCTCAGGAGGTGATCGACGCGATTGTCGAGGACACGTTGCACACGGTGCCCGATGACGCCTCGACGCAGTGGTCGACGCGCACGATGGCAGAGCGTCACGGTGTGGGCAAGGACACTGTGGCGCGGATCTGGCGGGGCCGGAAGTTGCGACCGTGGCTGGTCGAGACGTTCAAGTTGTCGAACGATCCGTGTTTCGAGGAGAAGCTGGTGGATGTCGTCGGGCTCTACCTCGACCCGCCGGAACGGGCAGTGGTGTTCAGCTTCGATGAGAAGACCCAGTGCCAAGCGTTGGATCGCACCCAGCCGTCGTTGCCGATGACCAAGGGGCGTTGCCGCACGATGACCCATGACTACAAGCGCAACGGCACGACCGATCTGTTCGCAGCGTTGAACGTCGGCACCGGTGAGGTGCTCCATCAGACCCGCAAGTCCCACAAGTCCGCTGACGTGTTGGCGTTCTTCAAGTGGATCGATCTGCACACGCCCCGAGATCTTCAGATCCACGTCGTGTTGGACAACCTGTCCGCGCACAAAGGCCCTGAGGTGCGCGAGTGGCTCGCGAAGCCTCGCCAGGCCCGCTGGCATCTGCACTTCACTCCCACGAGCTCGTCGTGGCTGAACCTGGTCGAGGGCTGGTTCGCCCAGCTCACGAACAAGCGCCTGCGGACCGGGACGTTCAACAGTGTCGCCGCCCTCACCGAAGCAATCGACGTGTGGGTCTCGCACTGGAACGACAATCCCAATCCCTTCGTGTGGACCAAGACCGCCAACGAAATCATCGACAAAGTCAAACGAGGCCGAGCCGCACTGACCCACCAGATCAAATCCGCGACAGACCACTAGTGGTGTGTCTTCCAATTGATTCGCCGGGTCTCGGCGACGCTACGCGGCCGCCTGCGTCGTCCTCGTCGTCGGCGCACGCTACGTGTGCGCCTTCCTCCTGCGTCCTCGCATCCGGAGCG
>JAFDWI010000402.1 GCA_018268545.1 Actinomycetota bacterium | reverse complement strand
GTCGAGTCCGTTTCGACGATCGGAGGTGCGCTGCGGCGAGTCTCGCACGGCGCGGGGCGACCGCGGCTGTTCCGGGCGGGGCTGCTACGCTCGCAGTGACATTCGGGCGATTAGCTCAGTTGGCTAGAGCACCTGCATGACGCGCAGGGGGTCAGGGGTTCGAGTCCCTTATCGCCCACCACGAACGACCCGGTGAATCGTTGAGGATTCCCGGATCGGGGCAAGTCCCGATCTCTCGGGAACTTACCGAAGTAGCCATCCCGGTAGCCTCACGGTCCACGGTGGCTACTTCGGTAGCCCCGATGGTCAACCTGCCAAGATCTTGGCCATAACCTCGGCCCCGGCCGTCAATGTCCGCCCGGTGGCGTGTGTGTAGACCTGGCGTGCCATCGTCGTATCCTCGTGCCCCAGTTGGTCAGCGATGACCTCCAGGCGCATCCCGGCTTCGGCCATGAGCGTGGCGGCGGAGTGGCGGAGGTCGTAGCGGGTGATGTGGCCGATACCGGCGGCCGCCGCGATGTCGTCGAGGTCACGGCGAAGATTCGACGCTTCATAGGGCGTGCCCGCTTCGGTGACGAACACGAGTTCTGACCACTCGTCTGGCCAGTAGCGGCCCATGGCGAGCCTCTCGGCGGCCTGGGTGCTGCGATGGGCCCGCAGAGCCTCCAGGGCCGTCGGTGGCAGGCTGAGCGTCCTACGGCCTCGACCACGAGATCCGGTCTTCACTTCGCCCAACCCGATCGGTGAACCGTTCCGGTACTTCATCGAGCGGCGAACATGGACCTCTTCGGCGTTGAAGTCGATGTCCGCCCAAGTGAGCCCGCAGACCTCGCCCGGTCGAAGCCCCAAGGCCAGTTGCAACGTCCACAGTGCGGCCGTCCGCCTGGGCGCGGTCTCGGTGCGATCGGTGCGCGGAACCTTTCGGGTGATCGTCTTCGCGGCTTCGAGGAGCGCTTTAGCTTCGCCGGCCGTGAGTGCCCGGCCTTCTCGTGGCCTTCTCGCTTCCGCCGGCAGCTCGGCGAGTGAAGCGACGTTGCGGGCGACGACACCGCGCCGTTCCGCCCACTTGATCGCAGAGCCGAGCACTGCGCGCAGACGGAAACACGAGTTGCGCGACAACCCACCCGCGGCCTTCGCCTTGAGGAACTTTTCGACATCGTCGACGGTGAGCTTGGCGACCGTGCGGGATCCGAGCCCAGGGATGAGGTGCCGGTCGATCGCCCACCGGTAGGACTCGATCGTGGCCGCCTCGACCTTCGCGGGGAGCACGTCGGTCGCCCAGGTGTCGAGCAACTTGGCGACGGTGAGGGTGGTGTCACTGGGTGCCGTGCCGTTGTCGATGCTGGTCTTCAGCTTGCGGAGCTTGTCGGCGACTTCGGCTCGAGATTTTCCCGAGACCTTGCGGCGCACGCGTTTGCCCGCGGCGTTCCGGCCGAGGCTCACGACTCCTTCCCATCGGCCTGTCGTTCCGTTGCGGTAGATCGAGCCGTCGCCGGAGGGGCGGCGCTTGGTGGTCATGGCGCGCACTCCAGTGTGTTGAGCATTGATGTGCGGACGTAGCGCAGCTCGGCGGCCTTCCTGGTCACCGCGTCGGCCACCGGGCGAAGTTCGAGCGCTTGCCACGGGTCCCACCGTCGCCGGGTCGTCGCGTGTGGAATGCTTGTCATGCCGTGGGCCTCCTCGTAAGGCGTGCGGTCAGACCGGGGGACGTTGTCGCGTCGCCCCGGTCACTTGATGTTCTGTGCCACGAACAATAGCCCGGCTGTTCAAGACCCTCAACTAGCATTGATTCCATGACCGAACCTTTCGACCTTGTGGACTCATCCGAAGTTGCCGAGATCCTCGGCCTCTCGTCGAACACGAGCGTGAGCCTGTACCGGCGTCGATACGACGACTTCCCCGCGCCTTGGATCACCAAAGGTGGCGGCAACTGTGTGCTCTGGCACCGGGGAGCCATCGCAGAATGGGCAGCGGCCCACGCACCCACACGGCGGCAACCGTCGACCGCCGATCCCTTGGTGGTCGATCCCATGTGGCGGCCGATCGAGGGTGACGAGCCCGAGTCGGGATCCGGGCCGACATTGAGGCGCGGAAACCGGCGTCGATGAGTTCGCAGTGTTCGGCCATGTCCCGAAAGTCGGATCGTTCGCGGCCGATCCGTTCTGACCGGGCCAAGCAGTCGAGGTGCCCGGCCCGCTGAAAGGGCGATACCGGGCCGGGCACCGTGTGCCGAGGCATAGGTCCTCGGCACGATCCGTCGCCTACGCGGCAGGCGGCAACGGGTCACGGCCACGTGACACGTTCGTCAACGATGCACGGTGATGCTGCCAGGCGTGCTCGGCGTTCCGGTCGGCATCGGCGAGCAACCGCACGGCGGCGTCGTGGCCGAGCCCGGCGGCGTCGGGGAGATCGCCCAGCTCGGCAGCGATCTCGGATGCGACCGCGTCGGCGAGGCGCTGGCGGGCTTGCACCGACAAGGTGGGGCGCTTCCATGGGAGGTGCTCGACCTTGTGGCGGGCGGCGTTCATTCGCTCGGATGCTTCGTTCTGTGCGATCTTCGCCACCGAGGGCTTCAACACGTCGACGAGCAACTTGACCTCTGAGTCGTCATTGGCAACCCGGTACATCGCGGCGAGGTTCTCCAGCTCGTCGACGTCGAGGTTGTCGCGACGGTTCGCATACTGGCCGACGAGGAGCAGCTCGGCTTGGGTGAGCGGGCGTCGTGCGGCGTC
>JAFDWI010000401.1 GCA_018268545.1 Actinomycetota bacterium | reverse complement strand
CGTCTGGCGCCCTCGGTGCTCGGCGCGATCTGCGTGACCGCGATCGTGGCAATGGGGATCGCACGAGAGCGGGTCTTCGACGTCGGGAATGCAGGACTGCGCGCAACCGGGCTGCCGAACACCGAGCTGTTCCGAATGATCTACAGCTCGTTTCTCCGACCGGACGCGCTGTTCGTGGGGTGCCTCCTCGCGATCGCCCTGCACGTGACACGACGACTCGACCGGTTGACCTCCTGGTTTCGGGTGATCGGACCAGCCGGACTCGCCGTCGCGGTGGGAACCCTCGTCCTGGTGCCCCGCCAGGGATCCTGGTCGTTCGGCGCGCTCCAACCACCGTGGGCGCTGACCATCTTCAATCTCGCGACCGGGGTCGTGATCTGTTGGCTGGTACTCGTCCCCACGAGCCCGTTCGCGCGAGTCCTCTCCGTCCGCCCGTTGATCTGGATCGGACGGCGGTCCTACGGGATCTACGTGGTCCACATGTTCGTGATCCACGCGTTCACGGCGATCGTCTTCCGCCACCGCCTGTCGACCGTCCAGACCGTCCGGCCCATCGTGGTTCCCCTGTTGAGCGTGGGTATCGCCGGGGCGTCGTATCGGTGGATCGAGTCGCCGTTCCTCCGGGTGAAGGAACGGTTCGCGGCCCGGTGAAGCATTCGGTGACCACGCCGTTCAACCGACGAGGCGTGACGCGCGCGGATGACGCACGCGGTGCCGACGATTCGTTAGGTTGCACCGGATGACCGATGAAACGACCTCGCGGCGCGACACGGCCCCGACCGCCCGCGTCGCGACCGACGCGGATGTCGAAGCCCTCGGAGCGATGTTCGCCCGTGGTTTCGCCGATGATCCGGTGTGGGAATGGTTGTGCGAGGCCCGCATGCGCCTTTTCACCCGTCGAGCGACCCCGTTCTTCGCGGCGGAGGTTCGTCAGCACCTCGACGACCGGACGGTGTGGACGGTACCCGGCGTCGACGCCGGGGCGATCTGGGCACCCCCCGGAGCGTGGCGGACGACCCTCGGCGATCTCGCGCGCTGGGCACCGAGCGCGTTGCGCCTGTTCGGGCGTCACCTCCCCCGCTCCCTGGGGGCACTGGGCCAGGTCGACAAATTGCATCCACGAGAACCGCACTTCTATCTGGCGCTGCTGGCCACCGACCCGGACCGCCAGGGGCATGGGCTCGGCTCGGCGGTCCTCCGACCGGTCCTCGAACGTTGCGACGCCGAGGGCATACCCGCCTATCTCGAATCCTCCAAGGAACGAAACGTGCCGTTCTACGAGCGGCACGGGTTCGAGGTGACCGGCACCATCACCATGGGTGGCGGCGGGTCCGGGCCACCGCTGTGGCTGATGTGGCGGGAGCCACGCCCGCCAGAGTCCTGACGCCGTCGGCGGCACGCACGACCGGCTCTGTCGCACCGGTCGCTCCGGTGACCGCTGGTAGTTTTGGCCCTCATGGCGCGACCCGACTCCCCCGGTTCGCCCGAGGCCACCGGCGTCGAAGGGAACTTCGCGGGGCCGCTGGATCCGCTGCACACTCTTGCCGGTGAGACCGGCCTCGAGGTCGGTGCCGTCGCCGCGATCAGCGACGATGCCGCCGATGTCGCCGACGCACCGGAGCCACTCGACGCGGATGAGCGAACACGGCTGCACGGGACGACCCAGTTGGTGCGCTCGTCGTCGATCGTCGGCGCGGGCACCCTGGTCAGCCGTGTCAGTGGCCTGGTGCGGACGATCGCGATCGCGGCGGTGCTCGGCGCGCACACGCTCGCCGATGGCTACAACCTGGCGAACACCACGCCCAACATGATCTACGACCTGCTGCTCGGCGGCGTGTTCTCCGCGACGCTCGTGCCGATTTTCGTCGATCATCATGTTCGCCACGACGACGACGGCGATGCAGCGGTCATCACCGTGTTGGTTTCCGGGCTCGTCGCGGTCACCGCGCTCGCGATGGTGCTCGCCCCGTGGATCTTCCGGTTGTACACGTGGAACATCACCTCGACAGCGGACCGTGCCGAGATCGTGGCGATCGGTGTGCCGATGCTTCGGTGGTTCCTCCCCCAGATCCTGTTCTACGGGCTCACCGCGTTGGCTTCGGCGATGTTGAACGCCCGGCGTTCCTATGTCGCCCCGGCGTTCGCCCCTGCGCTCAACAACATCGTGGTGTTGTGTTTCCTCGGCGCGTTCTGGCGTGTCGGCGGCATCGCTCCTTCGGCCGAGCGCGTGCTGGGCGACCCGACGCTCATGGTCCTGCTCGGTGGGGGGACGACCGCGGGAATCGTGGTGATGGCATGTGCGTTGTGGCCGGCGCTCCGACGCGCCGGGATCCGGTTGCGCCCGTATTTCGACCTTCGGCATCGTTCGATCTCCCAAGTGTTCCGCCTGTCGGGGTGGACGCTCGCGTACACCGTGGCAAACCAGATCGCTCTCGCGATCGTGCTCGCGCTCGCCGCGTCGATCGCCAGCACCGGAAACGTGACCGCGTACACCTATGCGTTCATGTTCTTCCAGTTGCCCAACGGACTGTTCGCGGTGTCGTTGATGACGACGACCGAACCCGAGATGGCCCGTGCGGTGGTTGCCGGCGACACGGCCGGGCTGAGGCGCCAGTTCGCATCGGGTCTGCGCCTGGTGATGCTCGTGTTGGTCCCGGCCTCCGCGGTCATGGCGGTGTTGGCCCATCCGATCGTGAACGTGCTGTTGGGCCACGGCGGCTACCGCCACGACACGGAGCTGACCGGCACGTTGCTGCTGATCTTCTCGCTCGGGCTCGTCGGGTATTCGGTGTACCTGTATGCGTTGCGGTGCTTCTACGCGCAGAAGAACACGCGCACGCCGTTCTTCGTCAACGTGGTCGAGAACACGATCAACGTTGCATTGGCGTTCGCATTTGTGGGTCGGTGGGGCGCCGAGGGCCTGGTCGCGTCGTTCTCGATCGCCTACACGATCGCGGCGGTGCTGGCACTCCTCGCGGTGCGCCGAACGACCGACGGCATCGAAGGCCCGAGCGTCTGGAACACGACGTGGCGGGCGCTTGTCGCGACCGCCGCGACGGCCGTTGCCGCGACCGCGGTCGTGGAGGCCATCGGCACGCCGGCGGGGTTCGGTTCGCTACCGGCGTTACTCGCCGGCGGGGTCGTCGCGGCAGCAGTCTTCGCTCTGTGCGCGTGGCAGCTGCGAATTCCCGACGTCGACCATCTCGTCGGTCGCCTCGGAGCACGGTTCTCCCACCCGAAATAGTCGACTCATGGCATCATCGCATCATGATGCTATGATGAGCACTGTGCGCACGACGATCGACCTGCCCGACGACCTGCACGCCGTCATCCGCCAACTCGCGCACGACCGTCACGAGCCGTTGAGCCGTGTTGCCGTCGACCTGATGCGCCGATCTCTCGAAGCGGGGACGACGCATGATCTGGTCATCGGACCACGCGGCCTTCCGATCGCCTTCGTCGGACACCCGGTCACGCCCGAGGATGTCGCCTCGCTGGACGACGATTGACCACTTACCTCGCGGACTCGAGCGTGTTGATCGCGTTGAGTATCGGCGATCACCTGCACCATCGCACGGCGCTCGATTGGTTCGAGACGGACGATCCCTCGGTGGCGACCTGTCCGATCACCCAGGGTGCACTCCTGCGCTTTCTCCTACGCGATGGTCGATCCGCCGGCGAAGCGCTCCACCATCTGGAACTTCTGGTGGCCAACCCCTGGCACGTGTTCTGGCCCGACGACATTGCGTTCTCTGGCGACATCCTCGATGGGGTCATCGGGTATCGGCAGGTCACCGACGCCTATCTGGTCGCGCTTGCTGCACACCATCGCGGTCGGCTCGTCACGCTCGATCGCGGGCTCAAAGCCCTCCACCCCGAGGTGATCCTGCTGTCGTCGGACTGACCGCTCGCGCCGCGTTCAGCTTCGCGGCAGGTCGCGCTACGAACCGCCTCAACCTTGGCCGGCCACGAGTACGACCAGGTCGTCGCGGTGCACGACGACGCCCGCGGTTGCGGCGTCGAGGTCATCGGTCCGATGGCCGACCGCAGCGTCGGCGGTGACCGAGTCGACCCGGACCAACCCCTTGGCGACGACCACGTCGTCGGGTCCGACGATCTCGACCGCGTCACCCGCGGCGAAGTTGCCACGAACCTCGGTAACCCCGGCGGGGAGCAACGAACGGTTCCCGTCCACGACCGCCCGCACGGCGCCGGCGTCGATCACGAGTGCACCGCGGCGGGGGCGGGCGAACGCGATCCAGAGCTTGCGGGCCGAGAGCGTCACATCTCGTGGCAGGACGAAGGTACCGGTGCCGGGTTCGCCCGCAACCGCATCGGTGAGCACATCGGGTCGCGACGCTTGTGCGATCACGGCGCGCACCCCCGAGAACGCGGCGATGCGTGCCGCGGCGAGCTTCGAAGCCATCCCTCCCGAACCTCTCGACGTGCCCGCTCCGCCGACGGTCGCGTCGAGGTCCTCGTCGGTCGCGTTGACCGCGGCGATCAACGTCGCCTCCGCGTCGAGCCGTGGGTCGGCCGTGAACAGTCCGGCGGTGTCGGTGAGCAACACGAGTGTGTCGGCACCGACGAGGTGCGCGACGAGCGCGGCGAGACGGTCGTTGTCACCGAAACGGATCTCGTCATCCGCCGTCGCGTCGTTTTCGTTGACCACGGGGACGACACCCAGCTCGATGAGTCGTGCGAGGGTGCTGCGTGCCTGGAGATACTGCTCACGCAGTCCGAAGTCGAGCGGGGTGAGCAGAACCTGCCCGGCGACGAGGCCGTGGTCGGCCAACGCCCGCTCGTAGGTGGCCATCAGGCGCGACTGGCCGACCGAGGCCAACGCCTGCAGCGTGACGGCGTCGCCGGGCCGCTGGTCGCCTCCGAGTCCCAGCGCCGTGAGTCCCGCGGCGATCGCCCCGGAGGGGACCACGACGACGGTGTGGCCCTGGGCGCGCAACATCGCGACACCGTTGCAGAACGTCTCGATCGCACCGTTGTCGACGCGTCCGTCCGCGGTGGTGACCGACGACGATCCGATCTTGGCGACGACGATGTGGGTGCTCACAGATCCTCGAAATAGTCGAAGGCGAAGTCGTCGATCGTGACGGTGTCGCCGTCGCGGGCACCGGCACGAGCGAGGGCCCGGTCGACCCCGAGGCCTCGCAGTCGATCCTGGATGTACGCGATCGCGTCCGGCGACGACCGGTTGACAAGGGCGACCGCGCGCACGGCGTGACGACCGGTCACCTCCCATGAGTTCTCGTCCACCCGCTCGACCCCGACGTCCTCGGTCATCGGGTGATGAACGACGAAACCGACCTCGCCAACGGTGGGATGGTCCCGTCGGGACGCCTCGACGATCTCGGCGAGGCGGGCGACCAGCACGTCGAGCCCTTCGCCGGTGACCGACGAGATCGCGAGGTCGATCCACGATTCGTCGCCGTCCGCGCGACCAGGGGTGATCTCGTCGTGGCCGTCACCTTCGGCGAGATCCGCTCGGCTTCCAACGACGACCCGCGGTCGATCGAGGAGTTCGGGCCGATACGTCCGCAACTCATCGAGGAGCACGTCGAGTTGGTCGGCGGCGGGTCGCTCTGCGCTCGGTGCCAGGTCGACGAGCACACACAGGACCCGGGCGCGTTCGATGTGGCGAAGAAAGTCGAATCCGAGCCCCCGACCGTGTGCCGCGCCTTCGATGAGGCCGGGGATGTCGGCGACGATGAAGTCCCAGGTGTCGCCGCGGACGACGCCGAGGTTCGGCTCCAGGGTGGTGAAGGGATAGTCCGCGATCCGGGGTTTGGCTGCGGAGATCCGCGAGATCAGGGTGGACTTGCCGACATTGGGAAACCCGACGAGCGCGACGTCGGCGAGCAGCTTGAGTTCGAGGTTCAGCCAGTGTTCTCCACCGGGTTCGCCGAGTTCCGCGAAGTTGGGGGCGCGTCGCTTGTTGGCGAGGAAGCGGGCGCTTCCCCGACCTCCGTCGCCGCCACGAGCCGCGCGCCAACGGCCGCCCGGCTCGGACAGGTCCGCGATGATCTCACCGGTGGTGTCCTTGACGACGGTTCCCACCGGAACGGCGACGAACTCGTCGTCGCCGCCACGACCGTGCTGCTTCTTGCCCCGACCCGAGGAACCCTTGCCCGCGCGCCGGTGCGGGTGGTCCTTGAAGGCAAGTAGCGACGACACGTTCGGGTCGGCGACCAGCCAGACACTGCCGCCTCTGCCACCGTCGCCGCCGTCGGGTCCACCGCGGGGCACGTGGGCCTCACGACGGAACGAGACGCAGCCGTTCCCGCCGTCTCCGGCTTTCGCGTGGATCTGTGCTTCGTCGACGAACCCGGCCATGACCCTCGAGATACTACGAGCCCGCCCGGCCCGGCCAGGCGCCGAGCCCGTGCCTACTGGACCAAGTGGACCGGGTCCCCGACGACCGAAGCCGACCAAGTCGTGTAGTCCGACAGGTTCGACCCCGTCACGAAGTAGCTCATCTGCCACCAGCAACTTCCGACGTTGTTGACGGGATCGGTCACGTTCGGGTTGCACTTCGTCCAGTTCGCCCCGCCGGTGGGGCCGTAGTCGCTCGGGAGGGGAATCGTGATCCGAACCCAGTTGTCCTGACCGAAACTGTTGTCACCGTTGTTGGTCGTCTGGAAGGTGCAGGTGTTGTTGTAGGTCGAGTTCGGCCCGTTCGACAGCGACTGCGTGGTCCAACTGCTGTTGTTCCCGTAGGGCCGCGTCTGCACCGTGCAGGCCGACGCCGGGAGCTTCTGCCCCGAGGTCGACGACGTCGACGGGCCCATCACCGTCATCCAACTGTTCGTTCCCGAGCCCCCGTCACCCGGGTCGAACAGGTCGATCTGGAGGGTCTTGCCCGCATAGTTGGGGATCACGTTCGCGAGGTAGAACTGCGTCGGGGTGCCTTGACCGATGCCGTTGTACATCTCCATGTCGCCGTAGGCCGAGAGCGCAGGTTGTGTGCCGGTGCCGTAACAGGCGACGTTCCCCACCGGCATGACATCCATGCACGCCGCAGGGAAGGTGCCCGCGACCGTACGGAGCGCGTACCCGTTGTAGCCTCCGTCGCTCATCCCGTTGGTGCCGTCGTTCGAGATCACGTTGATGTAGTAGCGATCACCGGCCTGCGCGGATCCGATCGAGCAGATCTGTGCCCATCGGGCGCTGTAGGTGGCACTCGTCCCCGACGAGATCCACCCGGTGTCGCAACCCGCGATCGCCGTGATCTGGGTCATGTCGAACTTGAGCGCTCCCGCCTTGTAGACGACCATCCTGACCCGAGGTCCGGAGTCGTCGCCCATGGCCGTCCGACAGGTGAGTTTGCAGTTCGAGTTGAGGTCCCAGGCCTGGACGCTGACGGGGTTGGTCAAGCCGGATGCTGGAATGTCGACCGCGTACCAGTAGCCGGTGTTCCGGTGTTGTGCACCACTGGTCGAGTAGGCATCACCGTTCGCATGGTTGTTCGTGTAGCCCTCGATGGCGGCCCAGAAGTTCGGGGACTTCTGGGTCGGGATCGGGCTGTCCTGGTAGCCGGCGTAGGTACAGGCCGGAAGTGACGGATTCGCCGAT
>JAFDWI010000400.1 GCA_018268545.1 Actinomycetota bacterium | reverse complement strand
GCGGCAGCCGCATCGGGGGTCACTGCGATCATCGTGCGGTCACGGCGTGAGGGCCGCCATCACCTCATCCGCGACGTCTTCACCGGAGCGCAGCGCACCCTCCATGTAGCCGTTCCAGACGGTCGCGTATTCGGTGCCCGCCCAGTGGATGCGTCCCACGGGTGTGCGCAACCGGTGGCCGAACGACGTCAACACACCGGGCGCGAAGTGGGCGCCGTAACAGCCCCGCGAGAACTCCTCGGCCGACCAGTCGCGTTCGAACAACTCGATCGGTTGAGCCGCTTGCATGCCGAAGTAGCGCACGAAGCAGTCCAGGACGGCGGTCCGGCGCTGCTCGGGTGTCCGATCCGACCATTCCCGTGCGTCCCGACCCTCGATGAACCCGAGCAGCACACCGGCGTCGCCGTGGTGCGGTGAGTTGTCGAAGGTGATCTTGACCGGGCCTTCATCGGATGCGGCCTGGCCGTTGAGTCCCGCGTCGCGCCAGAACGGCCGGTCGTAGACTGCATGGATCTTGATCACCGATCCGGCCGGCATCTTCTGGGTGAGCTGGTCCCGCCAGGCGGGGAGTGCGGGCGCATATTCGATGCGTCCGGCGAGCGTGGGCGGCACGGTGACGACGACAGCGTCGGCGTGCTCGGTGGTTCCGGTACGCGTGATGACCGTGACGCCGTCGTCGGTCTGTTCGATCCGGCGCACCGCCTCGCCGAGACGTACCCGGTCGCCGAGCTGTCCGGCGAGTGCTTCAGCCAGCCCGACCGCGCCGTCGACGAAACGGGTCTGCTGCGCGCCCCGGTCGACCGACAGCAGTGTCTCGAGGTCCGCACCCGAATGCGCGTAGAACAACGCATGCAGCACGGACACATCGGCGGCGTCGGCAGCGAACACCGCCTCGCACGCGATCCGGAAGTACGCACGCCCTCCCCGTGAGCGCAGGTTGCGACGGATCCACGTCTCGAACGTCTCGCCGTCCAGGCGCTCGGCCTGGGCGAAGCGCCACGGTTCCGCGAGCGGCACCCGGTCGGCGAGTTTGGTGAAACGCTTCAGGCCTTGTGCCAGATCAGCGAGGGTGAAGGGGTTCAGCTTCGGTACCGCACCCCGGGTCGAACCCATCCGGGACTGTTTGCCGCCGAGCTGGACGAGCAACTCGCCGTCGTTGAACGTCTCGAACGTTGCGAGCCCCAACTCGGCGGCGAGCGCGGCGATCCGGGTCTGGCCGGGTCCGATCCACTGGCCGCCGAGGTCCAGGCGGAAGCCGCCCGACGTGCTGATGCCTTCGGTGCGGCCTCCGACCCGGTCACGGGCCTCCAGGACGACCACGTCGACGCCGGCGTTGGTGAGCTGGCGGGCGGTGGCGAGCCCGGCGAGTCCGGCACCGGCGACGACGACCCTGGCGTTGGTGGTGTTCATACGATCTCCTGGAGCGGTGCGGTCGCCTCGGTCGGAACCGATTCGAGCGGTGGATGGTGTGGGGTGATTCCCGCGGCGGCGTCGATCGCCGCCGTGATGCGGCGGAGCCATCTCGGGCGCACGTCGCGGAGGTCGGCGGCGACGAGATCCGCGTACCAGGCGGCTTCTTCCGCCTCAGCGGTCGCGAACGCGGCTCTCGTGTCGGGGGGATCCGCGATCCACGCCTCCTCAAGCCGGTCGCGTGCCGCTGCGTAGCGAGCGGTGGCCGCGGCGTGGTCGCGCATCGTGGCACGGTGGAGTCGTTCGTGCCGCCACCACGCGACGCTCGCATCGAACCGGTTGTCGGCGAACTTGTCACCGTCGAAGTGGACGAGCCGGTCGACGCGCACCGGTTTGAACACCGACGTGCACGGCGCCGCCGTCGCGGTGACCCAGTGCAGCGGTGCGCCGCGTAGGTCCGCGACCCATGACCCGACCGTCTGGGTCGAGGTGAGGTGCCCGCCGACGTGCGCGCACGGCGCGCCGAGCGCGCCGCTGAGCGGGTGGAACCGAGGGCTGCCGGAGTCGCCGTGGTCCCGGGTGACGGCGAACAGATCGGCTGGCCCCTGTGCGGTCGCGCCGAGGTCGGTGGTTCGACATCGCCTGCGTTCGGCTCGGGCGATCCGAGGTCGGATCGGGTCGGCGTGGGCACGAGCGAACGCCGGGATCGTGTAGCCGTTCGAGATGGATCGAACCCGACCGGTGACCGGTTCGCTCGCCCACTCACGGTGTGCGGTCTCGAGCACCATCGCGCCGTCGGGGTCGGCGATCAGAAAGCTGTTGTCGTACCGGAAGCCGGGATGGTCATGGCTGTGCGAGCCGCCCTGGCCGTGGCGTTCCAACAACTCGACGATCACCGCGGCGGCCCGCTCGGCGGTGTTGGACCGTTCGAGTGCGAGCCGCAAAAGGTCCATACCGGTCAGACCGTGCTCGGCATGCCCGGACCGGTTGAACACCGCTTCGTTGCCGATCGTGACGCCGTGTTCGTTCGCTCCCATCTCTGCACCCCACATCCACCAGGGTCGAGCGATCGTGACGGCGTTCGTGTGCGGCACCTGCGGGATCGTCAGGTGGGTGCAGGCCAGAGTCGACCCGGTGTGGTGCTCGGCGGCCGGATGCCACTCGATCAGTTGGGCTTCGTTCGGGTCACGATCGCTGTTCTTCGCAAACAGCAGCCCCTGATCGGTCCGGACGACGAGCGTGTCGCACATGCCCCCGCACCCTACCGACGTGCGGTGGCGTGGTGCGGCGAGAGCGCCGCGTGTCCGTCGATCGTGTCTCGACCCTGGGTCGACCGTGCGTCGGTCCGGTCGTTCGGGGATGTTCCGTGCCGCGTCGTGGGCGCGTCAGGAGGTCGTCGCGATGAAGTCGGCGACGACCTGTGCGAGCTGGGGGCCGCGGTCTTCTTGGAGGAAGTGTCCGCCGCCTTCGATGGTCGTGTGCGGTTGCCCGGCTGCTCCGGGGATGTGGCCCTGCAGGATCCGGTAGCCGCCCTTGGTGATCGGATCGGCGTCGCTGAACGCGGTGAGGAACGGTTTCGTGAACGTCCCGAGTGCTTCCCAGGCGCGACGGTTCGCGGGGGTCGCCGGGTTGTCGGCGGCGAGGGGGACGAGCGCGGGGTAGATGCGGGGACCGGACGTGTAGGTGTCGTCGGGGAAGGGCGCGTCGTACGCGGCGATCACCGCCGGGTCGAGGTCGCTCGTGCAGCCGCCGTTGATGATCGCGCCGATCGGGAACCGTTCGGCGGTCTTCGCGAAGTTCTGCCACTCGAGGAACGCGTCCGAGATCCGGCCGCTGCCGTCGGGGAGTCCGCCGTTCGCGATGACGACCCGGTCGAACCGGTCGGGATGCTCGGCAACCAGGCGCAGCCCGATCAGGCTTCCCCAGTCTTGGGCGACGAGGGTGAGCCCGGACAGGTCCAGCTGGTCGAACAGCGCGGCGCGCATCCAGGCGACCTGGCGCGCGTAGGTGTGGTCGGTCTGTGCGGCGGGCTTGTCGGAGCGGCCGAACCCGACGAGGTCGGGTGCGATGCACCGAAGTCCTGCGTCGACGAGGACGGGGATCATGTGGCGGTACAGGTACGACCACGACGGTTCACCGTGCATCAGCAGCACGACTGGGCCGTCCGTGGGACCTTCGTCGAGGTAGTGGACCCGGAGCCGTGCGCGGTCGCCGGTGTCGTCACCGGGCGACGGCGCCGCTTCGGCGTCGACGGGCACGTCGACGTAGTGCGGCTCGAAGGTGAAGCCGGGTAGGTCGGCGAACTGTTCGTCGGGGGTGCGCAGGATCTCCATGCGGTGAGCCTAGGTAGTGCGAGTGCGGCTGTCACTACATTCTCGTGGCGGCACCGCGGCCGGGAGCCACGCGTCGGTGTGGTCGTGGTTTCGACGTCGGCACCGGCTCAGCCGACGACCGCGTGGGCGCGCAGGTGGTCTACGAGCGCGTCGTGATCGGCTCGGGTCGGCGGCCGGTTCGCATGCCCGGTGAACTGGCGGATCCCACGTTGCGGGGTCACCTCGATGACATAACGCAGCGACCCGTCGCACTCGACGCCGATCAGGTGGCTGGCGCCGCCGACTGCTGCGGCCGTGTAGGTGTCGAGGCAGTTGCGCAGCAGACGGCTCCAACGGATCAGGTCGCCACAGGTGCGGGGCAGCACGAGGGTGAACGTGCCACAGGTCGTGCCGTCGATCGATCGCAGTGACGGCGGATGCGGGATCGCGGTGGCATCGGTCAGCCGTCG
>JAFDWI010000003.1 GCA_018268545.1 Actinomycetota bacterium | reverse complement strand
CTACGGGCCGCTCTACGCAGCGGTGAAGCAGATGATCCCCGACGGCGAGGTGTATTCGAACTACGGGGCGACCGAGGCTCTCCCGGTGGCCGAGATCGCCGGATCGACCGTGTTGGACGAGACATGGCCACGGACCGAGGCGGGTGAGGGGCTGTGTGTGGGCGACCCGCTCGGCCACGTCGAGACCCGGATCATCGAGATCGTCGACGGCCCGATCGCCACGATGGCGGATGCGACCGTGCTCGGGGCAGGCCGGATCGGTGAGGTGATCGTTCGGAGCCCCCATGTGAGCGATCACTACTGGGAAGCGCCCGAGGACATGGCCGACAACAAGATTGCCGACGGCGACACACGTTGGCACCGCCTTGGCGACACGGGTTGGCTCGACGATGACGGACGCCTCTGGGTGTGTGGTCGTCGCTCACACCGTGTGGTCTCCGGTGATCGGACGTACTACCCGCTGTGCGCCGAGCCGGTGATCAACACGCATCCCGCGGTTGGCCGTTCGGCGCTCGTGGGCATTCCGCCGACGTCGTCAGCTCCTGGGGATGCGGTCCGACCCGCGATTTGTGTGGAACTTCGACCCGGCGCCTCGGGCGAGCGCGAACGGGTACGTCGTGAGCTGGTCGAGTTGGCCGCCGCCCACGACGCGACGCGCGGTATCGACCGATTCGACTTCCTCGATCGTCTTCCGGTCGACAAGCGTCACAACGCGAAGATCGATCGCCCGGCCCTCGCCAGGACGCTCACCTGAGGGTGCGCCCCGGCGGCGACCCGCGCCGGCGGTAGCGTCGTCGCCGTATGCGCCTGACGACCGACGAGATCGCCGCTGCCACCGGCGGGGCGCGGCTGGGCCCACCGGTCGAGGTCGACGGTGCGTCCATCGACTCACGACGGGGTGTGACCGGGACGTTGTTCGTCCCGATCGTCGCGGCGCGTGACGGTCACGATTTCATCGATGCGGCCCATCGTGCCGGGGCCGCCGCGTACCTGACCGCACGCCCCGACACCACGGGCCGTGCCGCCGTCCGGGTCGACGACACCCTCGCTGCCCTCGTGGATCTCGGGCGCCTGGCTCGTTCACGGGTGCCGGATCGCGTGGTCGGGGTGACCGGATCGGTCGGAAAGACCTCGACCAAGGACCTGCTCGCCCACACGTTGGCGACCACCTACCCGACGACGGCGAACCAGGCGTCGTTCAACAACGAGATGGGGGTTCCGCTCACGTTGTTGTCGAGCGGTTCGGACACCGAGGCCGTCGTGTGCGAGATGGGTGCCCGCGGGATCGGGCACATCGCCATGCTGTGTGAGGTGGCCCGGCCGACCGTCGGGATCGTCACCGCGATCGCGGGTGCGCACATGGAGATGTTCGGATCACTCGAACAGGTCGCGGTTGCGAAAGGGGAACTCGTCGAGGCCCTTCCGTCGAGCGGAACAGCAATCCTCAATGCCGATTACCACCTGGTCGCGAGGTTGCGCGGGCGGACCGCCGCATCGGTTCTGACCTACGGCATCGAGCGTCACGACGCCGACCTGTATGCCGAATCGATCGAGGTCGATGCGGAGCTTCGTCCGAGTTTCGTGCTGCACACGCCGTGGGGAAGTGCCGATGTGCGCCTCACCGTGCACGGTTTCCACCAGGTGTCGAACGCACTCGGCGCTGCCGGCGGTGCACTTGCCATGGGGGTCGAACTCGACGCCGTTGTCGCCGGCCTCGCCGACGCGACATTGTCACCGATGCGCATGGATGTGCGCCGACGCAGTGACGGCCTGATCGTCATCGACGACAGCTACAACGCGAACCCGACGTCGATGGAAGCTGCGCTCCGCGGGCTCGCCGCGATCGACGCCGACCGGCGGATCGCCGTGCTCGGCGCGATGGCCGAACTCGGCGACGAGGCCGAGGACGACCACCGCCGTATCGGTGAATTCGCCGAGTCGCTCGGCATCGCGGTGATCGCGGTCGGCACCACCGGTTACGGGCCTCGCGCACATGTGGTCGGCGACACCGGGGAGGCGATCATCCTGCTCGGCGGCGCCTCGCTCGGGCCGGGCGACGCGGTGCTGGTGAAAGGCTCGCGGATCGCCGGGCTCGACGTGGTCGCCCGCAAACTGGCCTGATCGTCGGACGGGCTCGAGCCGGTCGTGTTGCGAATCGTTGCACGAAGCGTCACGCTGGGAGGGTGAGCCGCACCAGGACGCACTACGAGGTGCTCGGCGTGGCCGAGGACGCGAGCAGCGAGCAGATCCGGCGTGCCTACCGGGCATTGGTGCGCCGATACCACCCCGATCATCTCGGTGTTCGGGCGTCGGATCCGAGCGCGGCGGCCGACGCCGAACGACGAATCCGTGACCTGAACACCGCGTGGCAGGTGTTGCGAGATCCGGATCGCCGGGAACGATACGACCGGGCGCTGCCCGCACCGACCCGCACCGTCGCGTACAGCCCGTTTCCCCCGGGGACCGAACCCGAGCCGATCGAGGGATTCGAGGAGTGGTTCGCGGCGCCACCCCGGCAGCACGACGTGACCCCGGCCTCGCGGCACACCCCGCGACCGGTCAAACCGTTTCGGTTGCGCTTGCTGGTCGGTCTCGGTGTCGTCATGCTCGGCGGCATCTTGTTGGTCGTCGCGATCACCGGGCGGAGCAATGTCGATGTGTCACCGGGTGTCGGGACCGGCGAGTGTGTTCGAGTTCAACAGGGCGTCGAGGCAGTCCCCGTGTCGTGTTCGTCACCGAACGACGGGCGTGTGGTGGACCGGGTCACCGTGTCGGGCGCGTGCCCCGGTGGTGCATCCGCCGACCGGCTGTATCCGGGTGATCAACAGATGACGTGCCTTGCTCCGTCGGGCGGTTGAGGGCTCGATCGGACAAGGGCGGCCCAACCCGAGACGTGAGCATTGTTCCGGGGGTACGGTCTGACACATGGACTTCCGCACCCTGGGCCCCATCCGGGTCGCATCGATGGTTCGAAACGGCGAGCTCTCCGCGACCGAGGTGGTCGCCGAGGCGCTCTCGAAGATCGATGCACACCGCGACCTGAACGCGTTCGTCGCGGTCGACGCGGAGCGTGCGCTCGCGGATGCCGGCGAAGTCGACGCGGCCCGCGCCCGTGGCGAGGATCCGGGGCCTCTCGCCGGTGTTCCGCTCGGCGTGAAGGACCTCGAGGACGCGCAGGGCTATGTCACCACCCACGGATCGGTGCTGCAACGGGACGACCCTCCGGCGACCGCGGATTCGATCCTCGTGGAGCGGTTGCGGTCAGCGGGTTGTGTCGTCGTGGGCAAAACCAACACCCCCGAGTACGGCTGGAAGGGCGACACGCACAACAAGTTGTTCGGCGGCACCCGGAACCCGTGGAACCTCGAACGTTCGGCCGGTGGTTCGTCGGGTGGGAGTGCTGCGGCCGTGGCCGCCGGGTTGGTTCCGCTCGCGACGGCGTCGGATGGCGGCGGGTCGATCAGGATCCCGGCATCGGTGTGTGGCCTCCCGGGGTTGAAGCCGTCGATGGGCCGCGTCCCGATGGGCGGCCCGGTACCGTCGGCCTGGCCGGAACTCTCGGTCAAGGGGATTCTCGCGCCGAACATCGCCGACACCGTCGCGGTGCTCGACACGGTCGTCGGCCCCGACCCCTCGGATCGGATGTCGTTGCCGATCCCGGAGCGTTCGTGGGTCGACGCGATGGATGATCTCGGACTACCCCGCCAGGTCGTCTGGGCTCCCACGTTGGGCTACGCCGATGTCGACACCGAGGTCGCCGCGGCGTGTGCCGCAGCCATCGAGACGATCGCGGATGCCGGCGTCGACGTGATCGAGATCGATGACCTGTTCGACGTGGACCCGGTCGGGTCGTTCATGGTGCTCTCGGGTGCGGGGAACCTCCGGGCACTTCGGCCGTACCGCGATCATCCGTCGTGGGACCAGGTGGACCCGATGTTACGGGCCGTGTTGGAGTTCGCCGAGAAGCTGAGCGCGGTCGACTACCTCGAACACAGCGATCTCGGACATCGGCTCAACCTGCGAATGATCGAGGTT
>JAFDWI010000039.1 GCA_018268545.1 Actinomycetota bacterium | reverse complement strand
GGCACCCAGTCGGAGATCTACTGGGACGACGCCTACCTGGGAGCCCAGGTCGGCGCGGTGACCCGGGGCACCTACACGCTGAACATCGTCGACCCGGTGCTGTTCATCAAGGGGTTCGTCCCGTTGACGTACTACAGCTACGACGCGCAGGTGTTCGACTTCACCGACCTCGACAACGACGCGGCATCGCAGTTGTTCAACGAGGTCGTCGGTTCGCTCGCTGCGGCCTTCTCGCACTACACGAACGACCCGGCCAAGGGGAACCGCATCGCCAAGATCCAGGGTGACGCGATCGGCTTTGCGCAGTCGCTCAGCGCCGCGGTCGAAGAGGGATACCAGTGGACGACCTCGCGTGGACTGACGATCGCGAAGGTCGCGATCCAGGCCATCGAGTACGACGAGGACACCAAGGCGCTGCTCAGCGACGTCAAGAAGGCCGATGCACTCGGTGGCGCACGTGGGAACTCGTTCATGCAGCAAGCTGCCGCTCGGGGGATCCAGGCGGCCGGTGAGAATCCCTCTGGCGGTGGTGCGGGCATGGCCTTCCTCGGGATGGGCATGCAGTCGGCCGGCGGAGCGATGGGCGGGCTGCAACAGCCGGCTGCGCCCCCGCAGTACCCGCCGCCCGCGTACCCACCCCAGGGATACCCGCCGCAAGGTCCGCCTCCCCAGGGATATCCGCCGCAGGGTCCGCCTCCCCAGGGGTACCCACCCCAGGACCCCGCCGCTGCAGCAGCACCTCCGGCTGCTGCACCCCCGGCCGAGGATCCGGTCGCGAAACTCGCGCAGTACAAGTCGATGCTCGACCAGGGACTGATCTCCCAGGAGGACTTCGACGCGGCCAAGGCAAAGCTGTTGGGGTTGTAGGGGATCCCGATGACCGATGCCGAATCGACCGCCGTCCCGGGTGATCCGCAGATCATCTCCGGTGGCGGCGAAGACGGGCTCGTCAAGTGCCCGAGCTGCGGTGCAACCGAGATCGCGCTCAACATCGCGTCGGGCAAGCTGCGGTGCGCGTACTGCCGTCACGAATGGTTGCCCGAGTCCGGCGACGACGCGTTCGACCTGAACGGCGACATCGGCCTGCTGGACGGGCTCGTCATCGGTGCCGGTTCGCAGGACATCCAGGCGTCGGTCGACCTGGTCCGCACGTTCAAGTGCTCCGCCTGTGGCGCCGAAGTGGTCATCGACACCGCGAGCAGCCTGCAGGCACGATGCCACTGGTGTCGGAACACGTTGTCGGTCAACGACCAGATCGAGAACGGCGCGGTTCCCGACGTCGTGTTGCCCTTCAGCCTGACCAAGGAGCAGGCGGTCGCCAAGATCGACGAGTTCGTCGGGGCCCGCAAGTTCTTCGCGCACCCGAGGTTCAAGGCCGAGTTCAACGCCGAGAACGTGATCGGGGTGTACCTGCCCTACATGATCATCGACGTGAACGCCCACGCGAAGATGTCCGGTGAGGCCGAACATCAGACACGTGAGTACACCGTCCGTGTGGGTGACGACACCGAGACCCGCTACGACGCCGATGTCTACCGGGTCGCTCGTGAGTTCGACCTGCACATCAACGACCTCACGATCGAGTCCTCCGAAGAGCGTGCCCAGCGGGGCTTCCACAACTCGAACAACGTGATCAACGCGATCATGCCGTTCGACACCGAGAATTCGCTCCGCTGGGACGCGAACTTCCTCAGCGGGTTCTCATCGGAGCGACGCGACACCGACATCGGAGATCTGACGCCGAAGGTGACCGCCGAGTCCAAGGACATCGCCCGGTTCTCGGCGAACGACACCCTGGAGTTCTACGACCGCGGTGTGCGGTGGGATTCCGAGGAGTTGACGGTCAAAGGTCAGCGTTGGGTGGCGGCGTACCTGCCGGTCTGGCTGTACAGCTACTTCCAGGACAAAGGCGACGGGCACGGCATGCTCCACTACGTCGCGGTGAACGGGCGCACCGGCTCGACCATGGGTAGCGTGCCCCTGCACCAGCCGAAGCTGTTGGCCGTGTCCACGATCGTCGAGGTGATCGCCGTCATCCTCGCGGTCCTGATCCTCGCGGCGGTGGCGTGACCATGATCGCAATGCTGCACACCGGAATCGAACTGCTGGCGCGTTCGAGCTCGAACAGCAAGGGCGGCGGGATCGCGTTGATCCTGATTCTCGCCGGGCCGGCCTTCTACATCTACGTGTTCCGTCGTTATCGCAACTCGGACAAGCGCTACCACTACGAGACCGAAGCCGACGCGACGAAGCTCGGCGTGCAGACCTTCGACGAGAAGATCCGGTCGTTGACGGACCTGTCGAACGCCCGGATGCACGGAGCGAACAACACCACCGTCACCGGAGCGGGCGGATTTCCGACGTCGCTCGGCGAGCTCACCGGTTCGATCGGCCAGCTCGGGGCGATGATGGCCAAAGCCGGCAAGCAGGCCCAGGCGCAGTCCACGGTCGACCCGCAGGCACAACCGATGGGTGGTGCCGAAGTTCCGCCTCCACCCGAGACAGCCTCGCCCGCACCGCCCCCGCCGCCGGTGCACGAGCCGACCCCGCCCCCGCCTCCACCACCCGCGTCGCCGCCCGCCCCCCCGGGCCAGGCATTCTGACCGACGGCGCGCGCCCGTCCACGCTCGGCGGTGGCTGCCGAACCCGATCGGTGATGCCACTAGGATCACGGCCCGTGTACGTGGCACCATCACCCGGGTCGCGGTCGGTGGTGAGCGAAGTTCCCCGGAACCTGTGTGCGTCGGCGCCCCGGAAACCGGGTGCCACATGACGCCGGTGTTTTCGATCGTCATTCCGATTTTCAACGAGGCCGAGACGCTTCCCGAACTCGCCAATCGCCTGACGCCGGTGATCGACTCTCTCGACGACACGTGCGAAGTCGTGCTCGTCGACGACGGGTCGACCGACGAATCGTTCGAATTGATGCGCCGGATCCACGACGCCGATACGCGTTACCGGGTGCTCCGCCTCTCGAGGAACTTCGGGCACCAGGTGGCATTGACCGCCGGACTCGACCACGCGCGAGGTGCCGCGGTCATCCTCATGGACGGCGATCTGCAGGACCCGCCCGAGGTGATCGAAGCGATGGTCGAGAAGTGGCGAGCCGGGTACCAGGTCGTGTACGCGGTCCGCGACGATCGGGACGGCGAGTCGAAGTTCAAGTTGTCGACGGCCCGGTGGTTCTATCGGTTCATCGACCGTCTGAGCACCGTGGAGATGCCGGTGGACGCGGGAGACTTCCGCCTCGTGGACCGGATGGCGGTGGATTCGGTCAACGCGATGGGCGAACACCACCGATACCTCCGGGGCATGTTCGCATGGGTCGGCTACGACCAGATCGGCGTCCACTACTCGCGTGAAGCGCGTTTTGCCGGTGAGACGAAGTACCCGCTCCGCAAGATGCTCGGTTTCGCGACCGATGCGATCGTCTCGTTCTCGACCGTGCCGCTGCGCATCGCGTTGATGTTGGGCTTCGTCGTGTCGTTCATCGCCGTGCTCGGTGGTGTCATCGCGTTGCTCTGCAAGGTGTTCGGTGTCGCCGTTGCGCCGGGCTGGGTTTCGATCGTGTTCATCACCGCGTTTCTCGGGGGCATCCAACTGGTGGTCCTCGGATTCATCGGCGAGTACATCGCCCGGATCCACGAAGAGGTCAAACAGCGACCGCAGTACCTGCTGCGGGAAACACTCGACGCCGACAGCCGGGATGCAACCGCTTCGGAACCCCGATCCGCGGGTGGGACATGAGCCAATTCGATCAGTACGCCGAGAGTTACGGCGATGTCGTGAACCAGTCGATCGCCTTCGCAGGCGCTGATGTCGACTACTTTGCGGCACGCAAGGCCGAGGACCTGCTGGCGATGACGACTCGCCTGCTCGACGCACCCGAGCGCCTCGGCGCGCTCGATGTGGGCTGCGGCGTGGGGGTGACCGATCGGTTCCTTGTCGACCGTTTCGGGGAACTCCACGGCGTCGACGTCACCGCGGATTCGGTCGCGCAGGCGGCGCGCAACAATCCCGACGCCCACTACCAGGCCTACGACGGTGCGCGCCTCCCCTTCGACGACGCGACGTTCGACGTGGTGTTCGCGATCTGTGTCGCCCACCACGTTCCCCCGATGTTGCGCCATGGGTTCTCGGACGAACTCGCCCGGGTCGTACGACCAGGTGGGCTCGTTGCGCTGTACGAACACAATCCTCTGAATCCGCTCACCCGGGTCGCGGTGAGCCGATGCGAGTTCGACGAGGGTGTCGTGCTGCTGTCACGAGGCGATTCGTCACGGCTGTTGGAGCACAGCGGCCTCCAGGTCGTCGATCGCCGCTATATCATCTTCACCCCGTGGGAGGTCCCGAGATTGCAGCGTCTCGAGCGTCATCTGCGGGCGATTCCACTGGGCGCACAACACTGCGTGGTCGCCCGGAAGGTGGCGACACCTTGAGCGAGGGAACCGCGTCCGCGACCGAGGCGACCGCGACCGAGGGGCGGGCGTCTCGGGCCGCGGTC
>JAFDWI010000399.1 GCA_018268545.1 Actinomycetota bacterium | reverse complement strand
GAATCTGATCCTTGACGATCATCCCCTGAGTGCTCTGCCCGTAGGTGCCCTTGGGAACCTGCTGGTGCACGACCCAGACGCTCACCATTTCGGCGTTGCCGAAGGCACGGTCCTTCTGACCATTGACGTACATGTACAACACGACCACGGCGATGATCGCGACAACCGCCGCGGCGATGAGTACCAGAGGCTTGCGAGAGTTCAACGCTGCTCACTCTTCTTTTCAGCCGTTCGCCGCCACTCGGGCGCCGGGGACGGACACGGGACAAGACGGGTACCCTTCGGCCGGGGACCCCACGCATTCAAGGTCGGCCGAAGAAAACTCGCGATGGGTTCGACGTCAGGGCTGGTCGGCGGCGACGTCGGGGTCGCTCGCGTCGGCATCGACGGCCACTTCGGCGGACGCGTCAGCGGCCGGGGCCACGGTGTCGCGCGCTGCTTCGGCGTAGTAGTCGGCCCAGGCTTCCTCGGTCGCGGCATCGTCGGGTGCGCCGATGAAGTTGCCTTCGTCGTCGTACGCGTGCTCGCCGAAGTGCTCCTGGTACTCGGAAGCAACGATTCCGCCTTCGGCGGCCTGCTTGATCGACAACGAGATGCGGCGGCGCTGCAGGTCGAGGTCGATGATCTTCACCCACAGTTCCTCGCCGGGGGTGACGACCTGTTCGGGGAGATCGACGTGGTGTGCCGACATCTCCGAGATGTGCACCAGCCCTTCGATGCCGTCGCCCACCTGGACGAACGCCCCGAAGGGCACGAGCTTGGTGACCCGGCCGTACACGAGTTCGCCGACCCGGTGACCCGTCGCGAACTCCTGCCACGGGTCTTGCTGGGTCGCCTTGAGCGAGAGGCTGATGCGCTCACGCGAGTGGTCGACGTCGAGAACCTGCACCTGCACCTCGTCCCCCACCTGGACGACCGAACCCGGATGGTCGACGTGCTTCCATGAAAGCTCCGAGACGTGGATGAGCCCATCCATTCCGCCGAGATCGACGAATGCGCCGAAATTGACGACCGAGGAGACCACGCCCTGGCGGACCTCGCCGGGTTTGAGGTTCTCGAGGAACTGTTCACGCTGTTCGCGCTGGGTCTCCTCCAACCAGGCACGACGCGAAAGCACCACGTTGTTCCGGTTCTTGTCGAGCTCGATGATCTTCGCCTCGAGGGTGCGGCCGACATAGGGCTGCAGGTCACGGACGCGGCGGAGTTCGACCAACGACGCGGGCAGGAAGCCGCGCAGGCCGATGTCGACGATCAGGCCACCCTTGACGACCTCGATCACCGGACCGGAGACGACGCCGCCCTCTTCCTTCTTCTTCTCGATGTCCCCCCAGGCACGCTCGTACTGGGCGCGCTTCTTGGAGAGGATGAGTCGGCCCTCTTTGTCTTCCTTCTGGAGAACGAGCGCCTCGACGATCTCGCCCATCGACACGACCTCGTTGGGGTCGATGTCGTTCCGGATCGACAGTTCCCGCGATGGGATGACGCCTTCGGACTTGTACCCGATGTCGAGCATGACCTCGTCACGGTCGATCCGTACGATGCGGCCCTCGACCATCTGGCCGTCTTCGACCCCGACGAGGGTCGCTCCCACCGCCTCGTCGAAGGAGACTTCGAGATCGTTCGCGGTGATCTGGCGAGGGACGTATTCGTCGGCGGGTGCGTCGACGACGGAGGTAGCGGTGTCGGTCAAGGAAAGCTCTTCGTTCAAAAGTGTGGATGGGTGGACAGGACCGCCCGTATCGGGATCGATTCGGGCGCCGCGACGCTACCAGAGCTTGCGGGCATTCACGGCTTCGACGCGACGAGCAGAAACTCCGGCGACGTCGTCACCGGCCGGTCGCGCCCATAGCGTCCTGGCGCGACCGAGAAGATGTCGGTCACCGTGAGCCCGACCCGCTCTGCGATCAGCCGCAACTCCCGGGGCGTGAAACACGATGTCCAGAGATCACCTTCGATGACCGATCCGTCGGTGCCCCGAAGTTCGGTACGTTCGTGGTTCACCCCGGTCGCTGCATCGAACCGGTCGGAATCCTCGAGGAAACGGACCTGGAAATACGACGAGAACGCACTGAGGGCCACGCGACCGTGGGGATGCAACGCGGCCGCGATCTCGGCAGCGACGGTGACGTCCTCGTCGATCGCCGACCACGACACCGGCCCGGTCGCACCCTGCAGACCGAACGCCCCCTGACACAGCGAGATCGCCGCGTCGAACGCATCGGCGCGGCCGATCGCCCGAGCGTCACACCGCTCGAAGGTCGCGTCGACACCGAGTTCGGTTGCCGCCGAGGTCGCCAGGTCGACGAACTCCTGGGAGATGTCCAGGCCGGTGACCCGCATGCCCCGCGAGGCGAGTTCCAGCGCATGACGGCCAGGCCCACAGCCGACGTCGAGGACGGACATTCCCGGCTCCAGCTCGAGGACGTCGATCAGGAAGTCCACTTCCTGGGTGGTGCCCCGGGTGAACGAATACCGGAGATAGGCGCTTCCCAGGTGTGCGGCCGTATCTTCGAACCAGTGCGATCCGACGGCTGTCCCCTCGGGAGGCTCCTCGTCACCCTTTCGCATCGGCCCAGTTCGACCCGAACGACAGGTGGACCTCCAGGGGAACCGACAGATCGGCCGCACCCGTCATCACCGAGCGCGTCAACGACCCGACCGCATCACGCTCCTGCGGTGGGACCTCGAGCAGCACCTCGTCGTGGACCTGGAGGATCAGCGTCGACGCGAAATCGCCGTCGCGCAGCGCGTGATCGAGACGGACCAGTGCGAGCTTGAAGATGTCGGCCGCCAGTCCCTGGATCCCGGCGTTCATCGCCTGACGCTCCCCGACCGCCCGCAAGCGCGCATTCGACGACGCCAACTCGGGGATGGGTCGACGCCGTCCGAACAGGGTCACGGTGTAGCCCCGTTCTCGGGCCTCGGCGACCGTCGCATCCATGTACGCACGGACCGACGGGAACGCCGCGAAGTACGCATCGAGGATCTCACCCGCCTCGCTCACCGGAATGGCGAGGCGTTGTGCCAACCCGTAGGCCTCCATGCCGTAGGCGAGACCGTAGGAGACCATCTTCGCCCGCGCACGCTGGGCGTGCGTGACCTCCTCGGGAGCGACACCGAAGACCCGTGCCGCCGTGGACGTGTGGATGTCCTCGCCCTTGGCGAAGGCGTCGACCAGTCCGGGATCACCACTGAGATGGGCGATGCAGCGCAACTCGACCTGGTTGTAGTCGGCCACCAGGAGTTCGGTTCCCGGTCGCGGGACGAAGACGCGCCGGAACGCGCGTCCTTCTCCGGATCGGACCGGGATGTTGTGCAGGTTCGGCCGATCCGAACTCAACCTGCCGGTCCGCGCGACCGTCTGGTTGAACGTCGCATGGATGCGCCCGTCGCTGCGGACCTCGGCCAACAAGCCCTGTGCATAGGTCGATCGGAGCTTCGCGACCTCGCGATATGCGAGCAGGTGTTCGATGATCGGGTGTTCGTCGCGGAGCTTCTCCAATGTCGCGGCATCGGTCGAGTAGCCGGTCTTGGTCTTCTTCGACGGGGTGAGGCCGAGCTCGCCGAAGAGCACCTCGCGCAACTGTTTCGTCGAGTTCACGTTGAACTCGCGCCCGGCACTGTCGTGGACCTTCCGGGTCAGTTCGTCGGCTCGCGCGGTGAGATCGACCTCGAGGGCCTCGAGCGCGCCGACGTCCACACCGACGCCGACATGCTCCATGCGCGCGAGCACGGCGACGAGGGGCACCTCGATCCGTTCGAGGAGATCGAGCATTCCCTGCGCTTCGAGTCGATCGCTGAGCGGCGCGACCAGATCGGCGACGACCGCGAGCTCGGCGACGAGTGCTTCGTGTGAATCGACCGACGCGTTCGGATCATCCAGGTCGAAGGTGCCCTGCACCTCCACCGGCGGCAGATCGCGTCCCAACACCCACGCGGCGACGTCGCCGATCTCGTAACGAGCGCGAGCCGGGTCGAGAAGGTACGCCGCGAGCATCGTGTCGAACGCGACGTCGAAGTCGGATGCGCCGAAGTCCATGAGGTGACGAAGGGGCTCCTGGATCCCGTGACCGACGATCGGGCGCGACGTCACGATCCTGCGGACCGCATCGGCGGCGACGGGGTCCACCAGCAACGCCGCCCGCACGACGACGACCCGCAGCGGACCGTCGGGGGGATCCACCCCGAGCGCGATCGTGTCCGGAGCGCTCCGATCCGACGTCCACGTTCCACCGAGCAGGACGCGATCGCCGACGAGCCGGTGTGTGAGGTCGTCGACGACTCCCTCGGGATCCACCGGGACCGTGACATCGACAGGCGCCGCCACCGACCCCCCGTCGGCACCGGCGACGTCGGCTCCGCCGAGATCGATCACATCGGCGAGGCGATCGAACAGTCCCCGGAACTCCAGGGCGTCGAACAACTTCCGGACCCGGATCCCGTCCACCCGGCGGGCGAAATCGAGCGCGTCGAGATCGACGGTCAACGGTGCGTCCCGCACCAGGCGCATCATCTCGACGTTCGTCCGCGCGCGCTCCGCGTTGGCGACGAGATTCTCACGGAGCTTCGGTGTCTGCTCGTCGGCATGCGCCAACACCCCTGCGACATCGCCGTAGGTGTTGATCAATTTCGCCGCGGTCTTCTCGCCGACGCCGGGAACACCCGGAAGGTTGTCGGACGGATCACCGCGCAGGGCCGCGAAGTCGACATAGTGATCGGGCCGGACACCGGTACGTTCCAGGATCCCGCTCTCGTCATACAGCGCGTAGTCCGAGACGCCCCGCCGGTTGTAGAGCACCCGGACGTGCGGATCCGAGACCAACTGGTACGCGTCGCGGTCCCCCGTCACGACCACGACGTCGTCGCCCGCATCGGCGGCGCGTGTCGCCAGGGTCGCGATGATGTCATCGGCCTCGAAACCTTCGAGTGTGAGCCGGTGGATCCCCAATGCGTCGAGCACCTCGGCGACCAACCCGAACTGTTGAACCAGCAGTTCCGGGGCCGCGTCCCGCTGTGCCTTGTAACTCTCGAGCGCGCGATGGCGAAACGTCGGTGTCGAGGTGTCGAACGCGACCGCGAGACGATCCGGACGTCGATCCCGGATCAGGTTCACCAGCATCGACGTGAACCCGTACACGGCGTTGGTCACCTGTCCCGACGCCGTCGCAAGGTCGGTCGGCAACGCGAAGTACGCCCGGTACACGAGCGAATTGCCATCCACGAGCACGGTGATCATCGGGCCTCCCCGGGTGCGCGGCCCAGATCGAGCCAGAGTGCCGTCACGCGACGTCGGCGATCCGGGTCGTAGCCGACCCATTTCGCCTCCGGCAGTCGCTCGTCGGGGACCTCGTCGAACCCGCACCGGACGAACAGCCCCGCGGCCCGGTCCGAAACGGTGCACGCGAACACCGAGTCGACCCCACGATCGCGCGCCGACCGGACGAGGCCGTCGACGAGCCGACCCCCGATCCCCTCACCGCTGTAACGGTTCACCGTGTACAGACAGGTCACCTCGGCGAGCCGATCGGATGCGTACCGTTCGACCTCGAGTGCACCGAGCCCTGCCAAGGTCCCAGAGGAACCGACACGAGCGCCCAGCCCGTCGAGCGCGAGCCCGATCACCTCGGCCCGCGACCGAGGGCGCAGAAATCCCTCGGCGACACCACGGGCAACGAGCTGCTCGACCACACCGAGGTCATCGACACCGAGCCGATCGACCTGCACGTACCCGTGACGGGTGAACAACGTGCCCGCCCCGTCGAAGGTGAACAGCTCGGTGTCCAGATCGTCGGCACGACACACGTTGACGCCATCGACCCCGGATTCCAATGCCGAACGGATCGCCGCCGCGAGCTTCGGCCTCGACCCCGCGATCGACTCGACATCCTCGAGTGATGCGAAACTCCGGCCGCAACCGCCCGCCGCGTCGGCGATCACCAACTTGGTCACGCCGAATCGCGCGGCGAGATCGGCGGCCTCGGTCGCAGCATCGCCTCGGGCAGCGACCACGACGGCACCGGATTCGACGACACCGAGCCAGAGCGCGGCCGGGTCCCCGAGGATGGACGCCGGTCGCACCGGCCACGCCGAGATGAGCGGCCCGGTGCCACCGGCCACGATCACCACGCGGGACCCGCCGGCGAGCAACTCGTCAACCGGCGCCGTGATCGTGGCGAGATCCGCAGCGGCGACAGCGATCACGACGGTCCGCTGCCGAAACTCCTCACGGAAGAACGCGCGCTCGGCAACGACCCGGTCACCGCTCACGGGCTCAGGTCACCATCGAGGATCCGTTGCGCCACCGAACGCATCGTCTGGCGGTCCTCCATCGCTGTCCGTTGGATGAACCCGAAAGCGTCATGTTCGGTGAGGTTCTGCTCGTCCATCAGTTGACCCTTTGCGCGGTCCACGAGCTTCCGGGCCTCGAGTTGGTCTTCCAGGGTCGTGGCACGGTCGTGCAACTCACGCATGTCGGCGAACCGCGCCATCGCGACCTCGATCGCCGGGATCAGCTCGGTCCGTTGATACGGCTTGACCAGGTACGCCATCGCGCCGGCGTCACGCGCACGCTCGATCAGGTCGCGCTGGCTGAAGGCCGTCAGGATCACCACCGCAGCTCGCCGTTCGCCCGCGATCTCACGCGCTGCGGAAAGGCCGTCGAGGCCGGGCATCTTGATGTCGAGGATGGCGACGTCCGGCTGGAGTTGCCGAACGAGCTCGACGGCCTCGTCGCCGCGCGCCGTTTCGCCGACGACCTCGTAGCCCTCCTCTTCGAGCGTCTCGCGAAGGTCCAGCCTTATGATCGCTTCGTCCTCGGCAATCACCACACGGGTCGGCACGCCATCACCTTTCGATCGATACGGTCAGAGGTCTCTCCGGTCATCAGTTTCGCCGATCCGCCAGTTCGTCCAGTAGTTCGTCCTGGCGAGCCTCGAGTTCACCTATCTTGACGAGCACTCGCCGGTGCCGCTCTGCGAGTGTCTCCGCGGCACGCCGGGCACCCCGGTGTTCGTGGCGATCGGCGGGTGAGTCCGAGACCAGTGCCCGGATCCGGGCGTCATCGGCTTCGGACGCGACGTGCAGCAGCTGTTCCCGGCAGATGGCCTCCTCTTCGCGGAGCGAACGGAGACGATCACCGATGCCGATGAGTCGACGCTCGGCCCGGCTGTGGAACATGCGGTGCAGTCTATGGACGCACCACCCCTGACGATGCCCACCATCGCCCCCGACGCGGACCCGGCCGATTCGTGGTGCCCGACCCCGACCGTGCAAGGCTTCGGCCCATGAGAACGCGTGTCCCGGCCATCGTCCTCGCCGCACTTGTCACCTGCGGCCTCTCCGCATGCGGTTCCTCCACCGGCGCCGCGTCGTGTGGCCCGATCGTGCACGATCGACTCGATCCCGGCTCGGGGACCCACGTCCTGCCCGGGTCACCGACGCCGACCTACATCATGAACCCACCCACCTCCGGCGCCCATCAGCCCGGTCCGAAGATCACCGGACCGGTGTCCGAGCCGATCGCAGCTCCCCTGCAGGTCGGCGTCCTCGAAGAAGGTCGGGTGCTCATCCAGTACGAGG
>JAFDWI010000398.1 GCA_018268545.1 Actinomycetota bacterium | reverse complement strand
TGACCGTGGCGATCGCCGCCGCGGGTGGGGTCGCACTGGCAGCGATCCAGGTCCTTCCCTTTGTCGAATACCTCTCACGAAGTTCGATCGTGACGACTCGGATCCTCCAGGGGTATCAGAGCACCCGATGGAGCACCGTGCAGGTGTTCCCGTTGTTCGCGGGGTCACCCGCTGCTCACTACAGCGGCCCGTACGGGATCGCCGACCCGTTCCACGAGATCGTCGTGTTCTATGTGGGGATCTTTGCGCTGTGGCTCGCCGCCGTCGCCCTGGCGACTTCGCGTCGAACCCACCGACGGGCGCCGTGGATCTTCGCGGCATGTGGTGCAGTTCTCATCGCCTACGCCTACAACGTCGGCGGAATCGGGAAGCTCACAGGTCACCTCCCGTTCCTCGCGAGCGTGATGCCGAACCGGTCCGCGGCCGCGTGGTCGCTCTGCATCGCGGTTCTCGTCGGCTTCGGCGTCGACGCCTTGGCACGGCTCGATGCGCCGGCCCGTCGCAACGCCCGATGGCAACTCCTCGCGGTCACCGGCATGCTGACCGCGGCCGCGGCCGTCCTCGGCTACCGGGGTTGGCATCTCGTGTCGTTCAGTAACGCCGGGAAGAGCACTCAACGTGGCATCGCGATGTCGACCCTCACCCACCACGTCGTGTTCATCATGGTCACGTTCGCGGTGGGATGTGTGTGCGCGTACCTCCACGCCGGCTCGACGAACGGCCACTCCAAACGACTCGGTGGCTGGGGCGTCGTCGTCGTGTTGTTCCTCCAGGGTGGGTTCCTGTTCCGGCATCACAATCCGACCGTTCCGTCCGACCGTTTCATGGCCGTACCCGCGGTCACCAAGTCGATCGCATCTCGAATCGGAGCGAACCAGACACTGTGGGCAGACGCCGCCACGCTGACCCCGAGCGTCAACCTGTGGATCCCCACGTATTCGCCCGACAACTACGACGTCATCGGCATCGCGTCCTATGAAAGGTTGTACCGGGCCGTCCTCGACCCACCGGCGAAGTTCATCGTCGGCGGCGCACAGGTCAGCATGCTCACCGGACCGTACTCACCTGCGCGCGACGATTCGCTGCGTACCCTCGGCATCCGACGGATCGTCACGAACCTGGATTACCCGAACGAGTTCGGCATCGCGTCGCTCGCGCCCGCCCCCGTCGACATGGACAACGGCCAGACGCTCGACTACGACGCGCCCTATTTCCACCCGACGAACCTCGTCCTGCACACCCAGGGACTCCCTGATGAGAGCCGCATCGAGATCACCTCCGGCGGCGACCGGCCGTGGACCCGGGAAGCGACAGTCTACGGCGGGCTCGCCACCATCGAACTCCCCGACAAAATTCCCGCACGCGGTTCCCTCACCGCGACCGTTGCCGGTCGAGGCCCCGCGTGGTCCGGACGTGTCGTGTCGGGCACGTTCATCGACAGCAACATGCCGGGACTACGACTGGTCGACAGCATCGGACAGTTCCACATCTTCGCGGTTCCCGGGCCCTCTGGCTTCGTGTTCTCGCCGGCCGCGACGCTCCACGCCGCGAATACCGACGATGCCTTCGAGGCGGCGATCGACCCTCATCGCAGTCCACCCGATTCGGTCGTGCTCGAAGGGCCCGGCACGACGACCCGGGGCAAGCCCGGCACGGTGACGGTCAGAGCACAGGACCCGACCCGGGTCGCGGCGACCGTCACACGGACTTCTCCGGGTTACGTGGTGTTCAACCAGAACGATCTTCCCGGTTGGCGCGCGACGGTCGACGGGCGAGCCGCCAGGATCGTCCGAGCGAATTCGACCTTCATGGCGGTCGCCGTACCCGAGGGCACCTCGCAGGTGACCTTCCGGTATCAGCCGAGAACGGTCCGGATCGGCATGTTGATCTCCCTCGCGGCGATTGTTGCAGGCATCGCCACGCTCGTCGTCGCCGCGGTGCTGGATCGCCGCCGATCACGGAGTGCGCCGTGAGTCCGCGCAACGACCCACGGGCTGCGCAAGGACCCCGAGGCCTGGCCGACCCGGACCCGACGAACCGATGAGTCAACCGAGGATCGGGTAGCGCCGCTCGGCCGCCAGGCGGTCCATCGCGGCTTGCATCCGCTCGACCAGCTCGTCGTAACACGCGCGGACGACCTGTTCGTCATCGGCGCTCTCCGGGCCGAATTGCTCCGACCAGTCGACCGGATCGAGGAGTTCCACGGTCACCTTGGCAGGGAGCGGGAACGTCGGAATCCCCCCCGGGACCAAACCGAACGGAGGCCCCACGACCAACGGCATGACCGACACCCGGAAGAGTTTGTCGAGGCGCAACCGACGGGCGATCCCCTCCCCTCGGGTCAGCACGATCAGACTCTCGTGCGCACCGATCGACACGACCGGTACGACGGGCGTACCGGTTCGCAACGCGAGTCGGATGAACCCCATGTGACCGCCGAAGTCGATCCGATTCCGTTCCGACCACGGCCGGAAGACCTCCCGATCACCTCCGGGGAAGTCCATCAGGATGCCGCCGTCGGCGAGGATCGCCTCGGCATTCGACTGCCCGGCCTCGACGGCACCACCACGGGACAGATACGAACCCACAGCCGGCAACGCGAACATGATCGAGTGCATCATGGTGTAGAGCGGTTCGTCCTCACCTCGCTCACGCCACCATGCCGTCAGCAGGATCGGCACGTCCGGAGGCAGCTGTCCGCCCGAATGATTGCCCACGACCAACATCGGGCCCGTCGGCGGCACACGGTCGAAACCACGAACCTCGGGTCGAAAGTACGACGCGAACCGCTCGAGCCAGGGTCGAGCCCGGCGGAGGAACTCCGGATCACGTGCCGACCCGACCGGCTCGGATCCCGGGTCGGCAGCTGACCGGGTCCCGACCCCGCCGCGGGTGGCCGATCGGGCGGCACGGACCCCCTCGTTCTGGTTCACTCCCCCACAGCGTATCGCCACGACGTTGTTCCCATGCTGACGCCCGCCGACTCCCAGCCGAACCGTCGGCGGTGACGACACCCAGGGTCAGGTGCCGCGACGGCACGGCCGATGTGAAAGGGTTGCGGACCATGACGAATCGGGTCGACGCATATTTCGACGACGCACTCGGCGCCGATGACGCCGTCGGAACGGCGTCGAGGATCGCTTCCGGCGAGATCTCAGCGATCGAAGCCGTCGAAGCGGCGATCGCCCGTGTCGAACAGGTCGATCCCACCCTCGAGGCGGTCGCCCATCGTGGCTTCGACGATGCCCTCGTCGCTGCCCGGCGGAGCCGACCGTCCGACGGTCCGTTCGCCGGAGTCCCGTCGTTCCTGAAGGACAACGTCGAGTTCGCCGGTCTTCCGTCGTGCCACGGGTCCAAGGCCATCGACCCGGTGCCGGTCAAAGCGACCAATGCCCCGGCCGCACAGTTCGTCGCCCAGGGGTACGTGATCCTCGGCAAGTCGTCGATGCCCGAATTCGGCCTGACGCCGAGCACGGAATTCGCCGACGGATCCGCGACGCGCAACCCGTGGAACCCCGAGTACTCGGCCGGTGCATCCTCGGGAGGAGCGGCCGCGCTCGTCGCGTCCGGCGCCGTGCCGATCGCGCACGGGAACGACGGCGGGGGGTCGATCAGGATCCCGGCCGCCGCGTGTGGCCTCGTGGGGCTGAAGACAACTCGAGGCCGGACCCGTGACCGTCAGGGCGCGCGCCTGCTTCCGGTCAATCTGTCCGCCGAAGGGGCGCTGTGCCGTACCGTGCGCGACGCCGCGCATCACCTGGCAGCAATGGAACGGACGTATGCGAACCCGCACCTCCCGCTCGTCGGAACGATCCGCGGCCCGTCGGCGCGCCGCCTTCGCATCGGCGTCGCTCGTATCGCGCCTTCGGGGGTCCCGGTGGACCCGGCGACGATGGCGCAGACCGATGCCACCGTCGAACTTCTCACCGAACTCGGCCATCACGTCGACGAGGTCGCACTCCCGACGGGCGGACACCTCGTCGACGACTTCGTGCTCTACTGGGCGTTCATGGCGGTCCTCATGTCGGTGTCGGAGAAGACCGAACGCGGCCGCCATTTTCACCCCGAACGTCTCGACCCGGTGACCAAGGGGCTCAAGGCACGATGGCATCGGCATCGGCTCGAGACCGTCGGTGCGATCCGGCGCTTGCGAGCCGCGCGGGTGGACTACGACGCGATGTTCGAGGCGCACGATCTCGTGGTGAGCCCCACGTTGAACCAGCCGACACCACGCCTGGGATACCTGGCGCCGACACTCGACTTCGAGGAGTTGCTGCACCGGATGGCGACGTACGTCGGATTCACGCCGGTGAACAACATCTGTGGAGGCCCGTCGATCGCGCTACCGACTCCCCTCGGCACCGACGGGTTGCCCGGGTCCGTCCACTTCTCTGCCGCCTGGGGTGACGAAGCGACCCTGTTGGGGCTCGCGTACGAACTCGAAGCGGCCCGCCCCTTCCCGATGATCCACGACCGATTCTGACGCACCTTCGGCGTCGGCGATCGGCTCGTCCGCACGGGTCGCCTCATCGGTGCGATACCACGCCACGCTCAGCCAGGCGAGCAACCCGAGGGTGACGAAGACCGACGGAAGCCACATCACCCCCCCGGCGACCCGCTGCGCCGCGAGCGCAGCGGCACGACCACCCCAGGGCGCGGGCTCATCGACGTAGGCCGGATAGAGCGGGTTCGGCGCGACGATGAAGATCACCGCCAGGACCGTCATCGGGACGATCATCGCGAAGACCACGGCGATCCGCCGGGCAGCGGATCGGGGCACGACGACGCCGTCGTGACCGACCAGTACCGTCCACAGCGCGAAGCCCGCAACCAGGTACGCGACGTGCTCGGCGTCGTGGATCGCGGGGTTGCCGAGCGCCGCGTTGTACCACCCCGTGAAATGCGTGGCGTAGAGCACCCCGAGGTAACACGCTGCGACCAGCATCGGGTCGGACAGCGCGCGCAACATCCGCGACTCGACGACGGGGTCGACCCACCGTTTGCGGACCCGAGGATGCAGCCCGTTCCGGAGGACCGTCAATGGAGCCCCGGCGACCAGTACCGGAGCGACGAGGTACAACAACACCATGTGTTGGCCCATGTGGACCGCCATGTTCACGTCCCCGTAGCGATCGAACGGTCCGTCCGTCGCGATCAGCAGCAGGCCGAGGCCACCCAGGAACGCGAGCGGGCGCCACCGCGGCAACGGCGGTCCGGGCAACGCCCTGGACCGCTTCCAACAGACGAGGTATGCGATGGCGAGCCACGCCACCCCGACCATGAGCAGCGGTTCGACATCCCAACCTTCCAAGAGCGCACCGGGGGTGAAGGGCGCAGGGACCGCACCTCCACCAGTGTGCGCGAACATCACGACTTTTCCGAACGCCGCCCGAATCCGGGAACGTAGACCCGAAGCAGATCGCCCGCGATCAACAGCAGACCGACCGCGGCGATCGACGCACCGACGAGCCCGACCGTGGCACCGTTGCGGTAGCGGGCCGGGTCCGGAACGTACGCGTAGCGCCGCACCACCGACATCGCCCCGGACACGAAGAACGTGAGCACGACGATCCAACCGCCCAGCAGGATGAAGATCGAGCTGATCCCTCCGAGGCGCAGATTCGGCGTCTTCCCGGTGAGCTGTTCCGCGTAGTGATAGACGCCGCCGAGCAGGAACAGGACCGCCCCCAACGCCATGTAGGTGTGGAAGTGGGCGGGCACCCACAGGGTGTTGTGCATCGTCTCGTTGATCGCGGGGGTCGAATCGAGCAACGCCCCGACACCACCGATCGCCCACCCGACCATCGCCGCGTACAGGAACAACGGCGCGGGTGACCAACGGATCCCCGAGCGGTACACGATCAGCACGGCCCCGAAGATCGTCACGACCGCCGAGGGCAACGCGGAGGCGTACGAGGCCACGTTGCCCACGACGTCCAGCGCCGCCGGTTGGGCGAAGTCCATGTAGAGGTGGTGGAAATACGGGAAGATGATCGTCAGCGTGATGCACCACCATGCGATGATCGTCGACTTCGCTGCGGGCCAGGCGCGACCGGCGTACTTGGGCAACACGGCGTACATGATCCCGGCGCCGAGGTAGATGGAGAAGTTCGCCAGCATGTGGCCGACGAAATAGATGAGGTTCTTGCTGAACAACACGGGGACGTCGAACTTCGGGTCGATCCCGTGGGCGAGCAGCATGACGATGATGATCGTGCCGGGAATCGCCGTGAGGATCGCCTCGAGTGCCATGATCCCCGCAGCGACGATCGACGGGTTGGTCGCTCCGGCATCGGTCGGTTTCGTCCGACCCGACACGATGTCGAAGCCGAACATGCGCCCCGGGTTGCCGAACGCCCTGATCCCGGCGCGCAGCACGTCGAAACCCCACAGTGCGAACGACAGACAGACCAGGGCAACCGCGATGTAGTACGGATACGCCCACCCCGGACTCCAGCCCCCCGTCCCCGCCGGCCCCGGATTCGTGGGCAGCGGGTACAGGAAGGTCCAACCCGGTCCGAAGCGCCCGATCATCGTCGAGATCAACACGAGCACGATCGCCGACATCGTCATCACGTAGGTGGCGACGCTGATCTTCGTCGACATCACGAGCCGGTCACGGATCACCCACGACAGCACCGACGCGAGGCCCATCAGGGTGATCGCGATCATCCCCGCGCCGTGCAACGTGACGATGGCGTAGTACCAGCGATCGTCCAACACGTTCTGGGACTGGATGAGGCGCATCACGAGACCGAACAGGGCGAGCACGACGAAGAACACGCCGGTCGTCGCGATCCAGATGGACGTCATCCGCCGGGCGGCATCGCTGCGACCGGCGATCGCGGGTTCGGGTGCCGAGGTCGTCGAAGGAGATGTCTGGAGATCAACCATCGGACTACGCCTTCACCACGAGCGGCATGATCATCGACGTGTGATACAGCCCGCACAACTCGCCGCATCGGATCAGGTACTGACCGGGCTTGTCGAACGTAACGTACAGCGAGTTGGTCACCGTCGGCATCGCCTGGACCTGGGCGACGATGTTGCCCTGGGGGTCCTCGATCATGAAGTCGTGGTTGACGTCCGCGGAGGTCACCTCGAAGCGGATGTGCCGGTGTGCCACGATGTCGACCGGTTGGACATCCCACGAGAATTGATGTGCGGTGACCTTGACCGTCGTCACCGGTGCCGAGGCCGATGGTTTTCGGGTCATGGGATAGGGCATGTGCGGGATCGAGTAGCCCAGTCCCCCGGCGGCGACGACCATCAGGAACACGAACCAGTACCGCCGGATCCGGTAGCCCGTGTCGTGGATCGGTTCGTAGTCGTCCGGTCCTTTGCGCGCGAGTCGTGCCGTGACGACGAACCCGACGGCCAGCAGAACGGCGCACACGAGGAGGATCGTCAGAATCACGAACTGTTGAGGCATCCGGATCTCCTGGAATCTCGCGGCTTCACCGCGCTTCGACGGCCCGTCATGACCGCGTCACGCAGATTCTCTCGTCGGGCGACGCAGACCACTAGGGCCGAATGGCCATCTGCGGCGTCGATGTGACGCTTCTCACCGCTCGGGTCACCACTGACGGCCCGACGCCACGATCGTCGGCGACTCGAGCGACGAC
>JAFDWI010000397.1 GCA_018268545.1 Actinomycetota bacterium | reverse complement strand
CCGACCGCTTGGCCGACGGGCCGACCCGGGCGCTGTCGCTCACCAAGACCCTGTGCACCCGTTCACCCGACTCGGACCGCGCCACCGCGTCCCACGAGGCAGCCTGGGCGCAAGAGGCCAACATGGGCACCCACGACGCACAGGAAGGCGTGCGGTCGTTCGTGGAACGACGCAAGCCGGATTACCTCGGCTGGTGAGACCGCACTCGGTGGGCCGTCAACCGAGCGGGGCGGTCCCGTTCAGGATCTCGGCGAGGACGGCAGCCGCCGAGATGTCGACGTCCTTCACCGCCGTGTAGAGCACCACCGGTGTGTCGACGAGCCGGGCATCGATTTCGGCGAGCGCCGCAGCGGCGGGTTCGACGGTGAGCTCGGCACGGTAGCGCTCCCGGAAGTCCTCGAAGCGTTCCGGATCGTGCCCGTACCACTTGCGAAGCTCCGGCGACGGCGTCACCTCCTTGCACCAGGCGTCCGGAGCGAGGCTGTCCTTGCGAATCCCCCGCGGCCACAACCGATCGACGAGGATCGTGTAGGCGCCGCCCGGCAGGACGGCATCGTGGTCGTAGACCCTGACGATCAACGCTTCGCACCTGTTGGACATGAAACCTCCTGGACAGCCTCGGGTTGTCTGCATCGTCGCGCCACGGCGACGCCGAGGCCAGTCGACACCGACCGGAGCGCGTAACGTCGTCGCCCATGCACCGCGACGATTTCGGCACGGATTTCACCTGGGGGGTCGCATCCGCGGCCTGGCAGATCGAGGGAGCGTGGGATTCCCATGACAAGACCCCGTCGATCTGGGATCACGCCGGGCATCACCGTCGGGTCTCCGGAGGTGCCGTCGGTGACGACGCGATCGACTTCGCACATCGATTTCGCGACGACCTCGCGCTGGTCGCTTCGCTGGGTTTCGGGGCGAAACGGTTGTCGTTGTCGTGGCCACGCCTGATCCCCGGCGGAACCGGCGAGGTCTCGTCCCGCGGCGTCGAGTTCTACCGCGAGGTCTTCGAGAGCTGTCGGACGAACGGCCTGGAACCGTGGGTGACCCTCTACCACTGGGATCTGCCACGCTCGTTGCACGAACGCGGCGGGTGGGCGACCCGTGATGCCGTCGAGTGGTTCGCCGACTACGCCGAATCGGTCGCTTCGGTCCTCGGCGATGTCGTCGGGCGTTGGATGATCGCGAACGAACCGAGCATGCACGCCCTGCATCATCTCCTCGGCGTGTTCGATCGGACCCCGAGCCTGACCCGTTACGTCCGCGTCGCCCACCATCAGACCCTCGCAATCGCCGAAGCAGCGCGAAGGATGCGCAAGGTACTCGGTGAGGATGCCGTGATCGGAACGACGCACCAGGCGTTGCCGATCTGGATCCGGAACGAGAACACCGCGTGGGGGTCGCGTGCGTCCCGGGCCTGGGATACGGCGATGAACCGCATGTTCCTCGACCCGCTCGGGGGTCTGGGTTACCCGTGGGGTGAAGCGCCGCTGATCGACCGGGTACTGCGGACCGTCGTACGCGACGGCGATGAAGATGCCGCCACGCACCGCTTCGATTTCCTGGGTGTGCAGTACTACCAACCACAGGTCGTCAAACGAGCTCCGATCCCCGGACTCTGGGCCCTGCCGATCCCACCGTTGCGGCCGCCGAAGAGCTTCCAGCCGGTCACGACGGCCATGGGCTGGGTCGTCGAACCGTCGGGCCTTTCCGACGTGTTGCGACGTTGGGCGGGACATCCGGTCGCGGAGCGCCTGGTCGTCACCGAGAACGGTGCTGCGTTCCGCGACGAGCTCACGGTCGATGCCGAGGGAAACCGTCGCGTGCACGACGCGCTGCGGACCTGGTACTACCGCACCCACCTCGCCGAGGTGGCTTCCGCGATCGCCGATGGCGTTCCCGTGGACGGGTACTTCGCGTGGTCCTATGCCGACAACATCGAATGGATGCTCGGCCGCAAGCCCCGGTTCGGCTTGGTGTACGTCGACTACGACAACGACCTGCAACGCACACCGAAGGACTCGGCGTTGTGGTTCCAGCGGTTCCTGTCTGGCATCGACGTCGACGCCTGAGCCTGCGATCGGCTCGGTTCACCGGCACCGGTCGATGGCAGCCCCAACGGGATTCGAACCCGTGTCTCCACCTTGAGAGGGTGATGTCCTAGGCCTCTGGACGATGGGGCCATCGTTCGCGCCGGGTTCCCGGAGCGAAGAGCGATCCTAGCCTCGCCGACGCCGAACCGACGAAGCCCGGGCCGTCTGGTGCGGGATGCAAGAGTGGTCGGATGAGCGACCAGGAACACGAACCCGAAGTGGACGTCCCCGAGCCACGAACGGTGCGAAGGATCCATCGGGTCATCGAGCCGTTGCATGCGATCGTGTACTTCGCGCCGCAGCGTGACGAGATCTACGCGAGACTCGGGCTCGACGCGGCGGCCGGGTACTTCGCATCGCGGTCCGCGGCGTTGGGGCCGGTGCCTTCGGGTGTCGTCGCGGCGACGTTCTACAACTTCTCGCCACGGCTGGTCGAGCACGCGATGCGCGACGCATGGTCGACGACGACACCGGCCGGCGTGCTCGAGGCGCGCCGAGACGTGGCCGACACGGCATTGCGCTCCTTCCTGGGCGACGATGTCGTCGCGTCCGGGGACATGGCCCGTGCAGCCACCCTCGCACGCGAGGCGGCGACCGAGGCGATGTCCTACCCGGAGGGGCGCGCATTGTTCGCAGCGCACGCCGCGCTGGACTGGCCCGACGATTCGCACCTGGTGCTCTGGCACGCGGTCACGCTGCTCCGGGAGTTCCGCGGCGACGCGCACGTCGCAACGCTGCTCACCGCGGGACTCGACGGCCTCGATGCGATCGCCATCGCTGCCGCCGCACACCAGATTCCCGAGGGGTTCCTGCGTGCGACCCGAGGGTGGAGCGACGCCGAATGGGCACGCACCGTCGAGTTGCATCGTTCGACCGGCTGGATCGCGAAGGACGACGGACCCGACGGAACACCGGTGCTCACCGACGAGGGCGCCGAACGACGCGAGCAGATCGAAGCGGCGACCGATCGGGCGTCGACGCTGCCGTGGCTCGCGATCGGGTCCGATGGAATCGCAGAACTGCACACGCTCGTGCGGCCGTGGGCTCGCACGCTCGCCGATGCGATGTTCTCGCAGTTCACGTCATGAGAACGTTGGCTCGGGGGGGAGGACTCGAACCCCCAATGTCTGGACCAGAACCAGATGTGTTGCCGAGTACACCACCCCCGAACGGGTGAAGGAGCAAGTGT
>JAFDWI010000396.1 GCA_018268545.1 Actinomycetota bacterium | reverse complement strand
GTGGCGAGATGTGCCTGGGCGCTGGGGAGGCACTCGCCGAGGCGTTGGACATCGCAGGCGATGCGAGCGTCGTGTTGATCGGTGAAGGGTGCGCCGCGGCGCACGAGATGCTCGCGGCATCCGGCTACGCGGACGTCCCCGCACAGCTCGTCGAGATCGGCGGGTTCGCTGCGGCCGCGTGGACCGCCGCGCTGAGCGCCGTCGTCGGCGAGGCCGATCTGATCCTGGTCCCCGCATCGGCGGATGGCCGCGACCTCGCGCCGCGGCTCGCGGCGGCCCTTGGTTGCGGTTTCGCTGCCGGAGCGATCTCGGTGGACACATCGCGGGCCCTGATCCCACGGGCCGGGGGCCGGGCGTTGATGGAGGTGCCGATCACCACCCCGGTGGTCGTGACCCTGCAACCCGGGGTGCGATCGGCGAAGCGGCTCGCCACGGGTGACGCGGTCGAACCCGAGATCGTGGCCGACCTCGGTGCGCGATCATCCACGCCCGATGCCCGGGTGGTCGAGGTGATCGGTGCCGACGCGGCCACGATGGACCTCGCCGAAGCGCCGTTCATCCTCGGCGCAGGGATCGGCCTGGGCACCGAAGCGTCCGTCGCGACGTTGGGCGGCGTCGCAGCAGCGCTCGATGCTTCGATCGGCGCGACCAGGGTGGTCACCGACGAAGGATGGATGCCTCATGACCGCCAGATCGGTACGACCGGCGTCGTGGTCGACCCGACCGTGTACGTCGCCTTCGGGATCTCCGGAGCGGTTCAGCACACCAGTGGTCTGGGCGCACCGGATCACGTGATCAGCGTGAACACCGACCCGCACTGCCCGATGATGCAGATGGCCGACCTCGCGATCGTCGCGGACGCACCGGCCGTGGTCGCCGAACTGGCGCGACGCCTCGATGTCGCCGACGAAGATCCGAAGGAGGTGTCGTGACCACGAACGATTTCGACGTCATCGTGGTCGGCGCCGGACCGGCCGGTTCGGCAGCGGCCATCACCGCTGCTCGTGCCGGTGCGCGGGTCGTGCTGATCGAACGCGGCCCGTACCCGGGTGCCAAGAACATGTTCGGCGGGGTCGTCTACGGCCGGATCATGGACACGTTGATCCCGGGCTGGTACGACGAAATGCCCGTACAGCGGTGGATCACCCGACGTTCCACGATGCTGCTCGCCGGTGACCGTTCGTTCTCCGTCGACTTCCGCAGTGGCGCCTGGGGCCGGGCACCGTACAACGGAGCGACCGTTTACCGGTCGGACTTCGACTCGTGGCTGGCTGATCAGGCGGTTGCCGCGGGCGCGACGTTGGTGTGCGACACCGTGGTCACCGGGCTGCTCCGTGACGGTACCCGTGTCGTCGGTGTGCAGACCGACCGTGACGACGGCGACCTGCGTGCCCCGATGGTCGTCGCCTGCGACGGGGTCAACACGTTCCTCGCCAAAGAGGCGGGCGTCGCCGGGGACACCGCAGCCGGGCACTACACGCTCGGCGTGAAAGAGACGCTCGCGCTCGACCGTGGCGAGATCGAGTCGAGGTTCAACGTGCGGGGCACCGACGGCGTCGACATCGAGGTCGTCGGATCCACCGGGGCGGTTCCCGGTGGTGGATTCATCTACACCAATCTCGACACCGTGTCGGTCGGGGTGGTGCTGCGGCTTCCGGAACTGGCGTCGGCCCGCCGCCGCCCCGAAGCGATCCTCGCCGAGTTCAAGGAGCACGGCGCGGTCGCGCCCCTCGTCGAGGGCGCCGAGATCGTCGAATACTCTGCGCACCTGATCCCCGAAGGAGGGCGTGACGTCATGGGTTCCTTCGGGTGCGACGGCATGCTCGTCGCCGGTGATGCGGCCGCTCTGTGTCTTGCGGCAGGGATCTGGCTCGAAGGAGTGAACTTCGCGATCGGTTCGGGTGCGGTCGCCGGGCGGGTCGCGGCCCGCTCTGCTCGCCAGAACCAGACCGACGTCGCGGTCGGCCAGTACCGCACCGAACTCGAATCGAACTTCGTCCTCGCGGATCACAACAAACTTCGGGGCGCGCCGCATCTCATCCTCGGCGAGCGCATGCAACAGCGTTACCCGCAGATCATGTGCGACATCGCCGAAGGTATGTTCACCGTCGAGAACCCGAAACCGAAACCCGGCCTCTCGAAGATCGCCCGCAGCGCACTCCGCCGCCACAAGGTCCGTATCCGCGACGTGGCCCGAGACGGCCGTGACATCTGGAGGACATTCGGATGATCCGACCCGACCAACCCGAGTACCCCGACGTGGCGTTCACCGATCGGATGGACACCGTCGAGTTCCGAGTCGGCGAACGCGCCCACATCACCGTGAACGGCGATGCCTGTCAGGGCTGCACCACCCAGGCGTGTGTGACGGCATGCCCGGCGAACCTGTTCGTGCCGCGCGCCGACGGCGGCATCGTGTTCAACTACGAACAGTGCTTCGAGTGTGGTACCTGCTACATGGTGTGCAACACCGAAGGCGCGATCACCTGGACCTACCCCGACGGCGGGCACGGCGTCGTGTTCCACTCGGCATGACCGACACCGACCTCGTCGTCGTTGCGGCACTCGCGCCGGCCGCCGGTTGGATGACCGTCGATCCGCTCACCGGTCGCGTAGCGAGAGACGACCGTGGCGCGGAGCCCAGTGCGGCGGACGCGGCCGCATTGGAGGTGGCGTTGCGGCTCGGTGAGCACTGGGCGGCCCCGGTGGTCGCGGTGTCGGCGGGTCGAGCCGGCGCGCGAAGCGTGCTGCGCCGAGCGCTCACCGTCGGTGTCGACCGGGCGATCCACGTCGACACGGATGCCGGCGCGCCACCCGTGGTGGTCGCCGAAGCGCTGGCGAGCGCCGTGGGATCGAGCGAGAAGGTGTTCGCCGTGGCAGGGACGCACGGCTCGGACGTGGCATCGGCGGCCGTGCCGGCGTGCCTCGCCCATCACTTCGGCGCCGAACAGGCGCTCGGGTTGGTCCGCGTCGATGTCGCGGAGCCCGGTCGGTGCGAGGTCGTACGACGCCTCGATCGCGGGGAGCGCGAACGCCTCGTGGTCACCGCGCCGGCGGTGATCTCCGTCGAGGGTTCGGTGGCGTCGCTGCGACGCGCCGGGCTTCGGGCGTTGCTCACCGACTCGGCCGCGCCGATCGAAAACGTCGTGGTGAGCGTCGGCCATCCGGGCCCGGCCGACATCGGCGTCCCACGGCCGTGGCGCCCCCGTGCTCGCGTCGTGGACGCGCCGAGCGACGCGACGGCGTTGGCGCGGATCCGCGATCTGGCCGGTGTCTCGGAGACGACGAAATCGGCGCGCACCGTCGAGGCCGACCCCGGCGAAGCCGCCGAGATGATCCTGGAGGCGCTCGGGGCATGGGGTCACGGGCCGAGGGCGACGGGAGTGTGACCGGGCCGGTCGCGCTCGCAACCGCGACCTGGCCCGATGTCGCCGCGGCCGCAGCGGGGAGCATCCTGGTCGTTCCGGTCGGATCGGTCGAGCAACACGGTCCGCACCTTCCCTTCGACACCGACACTCGGATCGCCTCGGAGGTGGCGATCCGAGCAGCGGCGCGGAGCCGCGTGTCGGTCGTGGTCGCACCCGCGTTGGCCTACGGGTCGAGCGGTGAACATTCGGGTTTCGCCGGGACGCTGTCGATCGGAACCGAGGTGCTCAGCACC
>JAFDWI010000395.1 GCA_018268545.1 Actinomycetota bacterium | reverse complement strand
CACACGACGCACCGTCGCCCACGAAGTCTCCACCATCCCCGAAGTGCTGGTCCTCGAATTCTCGCAACGATCCGAAGGGATCGAGCGCCGCACCGAGGAACTCATCAACCAGTTCGCCCACAACCAAGGTCGGCTCCCCACCGTTGCCGAAACCATTGTCCTTCGTAAACAAGCCACGGTTGAAACGCGAGCAGCAAAGCGACACCCGGAGCCCTTTGACTCGCTTTCGGCGCGCTGGCGCGAGCGTGCGGAACGTGTCACCGGACTCACACCAGACGAGTTGACCGCCGCCACGTTGAACACCAACCGCGGCAAGCCCATGCGGGTCGAGGATTTCAACGACCACGAAATCGACACGCTCGGCGTCCTCGCGGTCGCGGCAGCCCAGAGCCGCAAATCCACGTGGAATCATTGGAACCTGACCACCGAAGCGACCCGGCTCACCCACGGCATCCGGCTTGCCAGCCCCGCCGACCGGGAGAAGCTCAACAAGCGGATCGTGACCGCCGCCATCGGTCATTCACTCACCGTTGACACTGCATTCCACGCCGCACCAGGTGTCGAATCGTTACAACGCGCGGACGGTGAAAGCGTGTTCACCACCCACGGTGGAGCACGATTCACCTCGCATGCGATCCTCGGAGCGGAGGCGTACCTCACCGACCGGGGAGCACGAACCGGCGGGCCAGCCACCCACGTATTGCCCTCCCAAGAACGGGGACTCAGCGACGACCAACGCAGCGCCGTTGAACGAATCGGAACGTCGGGCCGTCACCTCGAAGTGCTCATCGGACCAGCCGGAACCGGCAAGACCACCACACTCGCCGCGTTACGTGTGAGCGATCAGGGAAACCCGTCGTTGGGGATCATCGAAATCCGACATGTGGTCGGTGTTCTGGTCGGCGGGTGGTGAGGCTAGTGGTTGGCTCCGTTGGTGGGGTTCGTGGCGGCGATTTCGAGGCCGTTGTGTTCGCGGAGTCGCCAGGAGGGACCTTTGATGTTGAACACGATGGCGTTGTGCATGAGCCGGTCGAGGACGGCTGCGGCGACGACGGTGTCTCCGAAGATGGTGCCCCAGTCGGGTAGCCCGCGGTTGGTGGTCACGATGGTGGGGTGGCCTTTTTCGTAGCGGGTGTTGACGACCTGGAAGAACGCGGCGGAGGCTTGAGTGCCGCCGATCGGGAGGAGGCCGACGTCGTCGATCACCAGCACGGTGGGTGCGGTGAATGTTTTCAGTTTCGAGGCGAGGTTCCCTTCGTGGGTGGCGCGCACCAGGGTGCGACACAAGTTGTCCGCGGTGGTGAAGTAGCCGCGGTAGCCGGCCTCGACCGCGAGCGTCGCGAGCGCGACAGCGAGGTGTGTTTTGCCGCATCCGGGTTGGCCGAGGAACAGGATCGGCCGGTTCTCGTCGATGAACCGTAACGTGGCGAGGTCTTCGACGAGTTTGCGGTCGACGGTGGGTTGGAACTCGTAGTCGAACTCGTCGATCGTGCGCCGGTAAGGGAATTTGGCGTAACGGAGTCGGGCTGTGAGGCGACGGTTCCGATCCGCGGTTGCTTGCTCGGCGACCAGGCGGGCGAGGAACTCGATGTGGGACCAGTCCTCGGTTCGGGCTTGTTCGGCCAACGTGGCGAACACCCCGGCGGCGGCGTCGAGTTTCAGATAGCCCAAATCGGCTTTGATCTGTTCATAGACGCTCACGCGGACTCCTCGGTGTCCTCGACGCCGAGCGGGTAACGCCGGCCCAGATCGGGGGCCTCGACGTCGTAGTCGCCGCCCAGGTCGAGTCGTTCGATCTCGACCGGTTCAGGATCGGGTTCATCGGTGATGACTCGAAGGTCTGGACCATTCGGGTCCCAGCCGAGCGCTGCGGTCTCCGCGGCCTGACGGTGAACCGGGTCCCACACGTCCACCCGGCGGCCTTGCACGAGGCGGTGTGTTGCGATCACGTTGCCGGCGAGGCGGATCTGGACGGTGTCACTGTCGACTCCGCGTCGGATCTCGACTTTATGACCCAACGCGTCGGGCGGAACCGAGTAACGGTTCGCGTCGATCGACACGAACGGCCACACGTTGTGAACCCGACGGGTTTCGACGTAGTCGGTGTCGAACCGGGCTCTGGGCAACGGGGTGAGGAATCCACGCTCGGCCGCCAGACGAGCCGAGGGCATCTCGCCAGTGGTGCGTGACTCCACGTCATGGACCCGTTCGGTGAGCCACCGTTGCGCCCGCCGGTTCAGATCAGCGATGTCAACCGGGGCGCCGTCGGCTTCAACCTCGGGAAGGAACGTTTCCTGCAACTGACGGAACGGCCGCTCGACCTTGCCTTTGCGTTTCGCGTCCCTGGCCTGACACGACGTGATCTTCATGCCGTGATGGGCGGCGAAACCGACCGTGGGCGGATGCAGCTCGAACCGGCGCCCCTGAGACCGACCGAGTGCACCCATCCGATCCGTGCGACACGCCGCGGGCACACCCCCGACCTGCTCGAAGAACCTCACCATGCCTTCGAAGGTGTGTTGACGATCTTCCGATGTCGTGAACCACCACATGCGCCAACGCGACCACGACAAGATCATCCCGAACACCACAAGGGGCACGGCCCACCCGAACCGGACCGCCCACGGTGACACGTCACAGAAATCGAACTGGGCCTCATCACCGGGCGCGGTGTGGATCGGCACCGACACCGCATCCGCCGCAACGAACCGCGGACCCCGAATGTCGCGCACAGCCCGCACGACCGTCGGATACGACCCGGTGAACCCCTCCGCCTGCAACCGATTGTGCACCGACACCGCCAACAAGCGCGGGAACGACTCGAGCAACGACTCGATCCGGGAACACCACTGATCAGTCATCACCGGTGACGGCATCGACCGTGCCCCCGGCGGGCCTTCCTTCAAATACTTCGACACCGTAGACCGATGCCAACCCGTCGACTCAGCAATCTCACTGATCGACCAGCCCTGCCTGTGCAGGTCATTCACATTCACGTAGTTCTCCTGGTTCATCATGGGGAACGGCTCCTCCAGTGCTGTCGTGCTTGGTCGCTCGACACTCTGGAGGGGCCACCCCCAACCGGTAGTGGATGCCAACCAGGACCCGGCACCCATGTCAGTTTTCAATGATCGTGAATGACGGTTCTCAGTGACCGCTCACATTACGTGACACCTGGATCGCAGCACACGGACCCGGCTCAGTCCTTGGACTCGCACCCTCGGCTGCCGCTGCTGATGTCCTTTCCGAATCGCTCGGAGTGGACTGTGAAAACACGGCCAAATGGTTACACGAAACTGTCGGACCCGGCGCGCAGTACCGCGCGGACGCACACCACCGCCTCACCAAATCCGCGAGACGTGCCCGCGCCGCATCGGCAAAGCGAAACATCGCCGCCCGGCTCCACGACATCAACACCGCCGCCGAGAAATGGGCGATGCGGCCCAACCAGCTCGTCATCGTCGATGAAGCATCCCTCGCGGGAACCCTGTCCCTCGCAGCACTCGCCCATCAAGCCGAGACCGCCGGAGCGAAACTCCTTCTCGTCGGAGACCACGGGCAACTCTCCGCCGTGGATGCCGGAGGCGCGCTCAGAATGCTCGCCCGCGACCCCAACACCGTCACCCTCAACACCGTGTGGCGCTTCAGTAACGAATGGGAACGCGAAGCCTCCCTCAACCTCCGTCGCGGCCGCATCGACACGCTCGACACCTACACCGAACACGGTCGCACCCACGAAGGCAGCCACGCCGACATGCTCGACGCCGCCTACCAAGCCTGGCTGAACGACACGACCGCCGGGCACACGAGTCTGCTCATCGCAGCCGACAACGCGACCGTCAACACGCTCAACCATCGTGCACGACAAGACCTCATCGCAACTGGACACGTCGAACCCGACGGTGTGCCCCTCCGAGGTGACACACTCGCCGGGGTTGGGGACCGGATCGTCACCCGCGAAAACAATCGGCGGCTCTCCGACGGCAACGAATGGGTCCACAACGGTGACCTTTTCACCGTCATCGCCCGCCACCAAGACGGGGCGCTCACCGTCCAACGCGACCCCGACCCGGACGGAAACGCCAGGGTCGTCACCCTGCCCGGCGACTACGTGGCCGCACACGTGAACCTCGCGTATGCGACCACCGCATACCGTGCCCAAGGCTCCACGGTGGACACCGCCCACACCGTCGCCACGACCGGACTTTCCCGCGAAACGTTGTACGTCGCGATGACCCGAGGCCGCCACGCAAACCATGTCTACGCCGCCATCGACCAGCCCGGCGACGACCCAGACGACAGCCGCCACCTCATCCAACCCTCCACCGGACGAGAAGTCCTCGACGGGATCCTGCGCCGATCCGACGCGGACCAGTCGGCCACAGAATCGATCATCGCCGCACAACAGTCCGCACAGTCAATGGCCACGCTCATCCCCATCTATGAACACATAGCCCACCAACACTCCACCCTCCGGTGGCAACCAATCCTGCGAACCCACGTTCAAGACGAGACGACCGTCGAAGCAATCCGCGGCTCGGATGCGTGGCCCAAAATCACCGGCCTACTCCGCAGCCTGAACCTCACCGGCATCGACGCCGAAGCCGCATTCGCTGACGCACTCGAGCGAGGATTCGACAACGACGGCGACGCCGACCCCGGTGCCGTCATCGCCGGGCGGGTCGCCCGCACACTCAACAACAGCGACACTCCACCCCAGCCGGTCCGCTATCTGGCCGGGATGATTGTCCCAGCCGAACCGGCCGACGACCCCGCCGTGCAGGCCGCAATCGACTCCGCGGCACACGCCATTCACACCCGCGCCGAATCGCTCGTCCACGAAGCCCTCGCGACACAACAACCCTGGATCACCACAATCGGCCCGCAACCCACATCACCGGATCGCAACAGCACCTGGTGGGCGGCAGCACAAGCCGCCGCAACCTACCGAGACCGCTGGGGAGTCATAGCTGACACGCCACTCGGCGGCACCACACGACTCGACCGCGACCAGCGCCGCGACCGTCAACGCGCCCAGCGAGCCATCGACAACCTCACCGCACAACCCACCAGTCCAAGCGAAACCCCCGAGCCAACAACAGTCTCAACGACACCAATCACGCGATAACCCCTGGAGGACACCCCGATGGACCCCGCACAATTCGCTGACGACCCCAACGCCGCTATCGACGAACTTCTCTCGGCACCAACACCGATCACCTGGCGCATCAACCCAAACGACCCCGACCGGACCCTCGACGCATCTGAAGCAGAGCGCACCTGGGTCGAACTCCGCCAATGGGTTGACTGGCTCATCGAACGTTACGCGCTCGACAGCAAAACCGTTCCCCCGTGTTGGTATTTCCACGGTGCCCTCGTGGACGAGCTCACCGCCCTGTGGGGTGCATGGCAGATCGCCTACTGGCCGATGGGGTCCTCCGCCGACCCTGCCAACTGGATGCAAATATTCGCCAACACCCGTGTTCGGCTCATCGAATGGACCGGACGGCGCGGATGTCGCCCAGGTGAACACAACAACGACCGGCCACAGCCACCCGCAGACGACGCCGAGCAATGGGCACACCACATCGCCGCCGACCGGGAGCACCGCACGTCCAGTTACACACCACCGGCACACCCGCCCAAATAACCGCCGTGAAGAATCAAGGCTAGCTGGTTGTCCACGGACCGCGGAAAGATTCGGCAACCTGGTCCCAGCGATCACGGTAGAGCGCGTGAATACACAGATCCCAGTATCGATCACCGTAGTAGTAATGTCCCTTAAGGCGCCCTTCTTCGATGAGGATGTCCCGGGCGCTCTCTCCCT
>JAFDWI010000394.1 GCA_018268545.1 Actinomycetota bacterium | reverse complement strand
GCCTGCACAACCACGAACACCCCAGCCGCGACCAACACCACCGCCAAGAAACCACCCACCCCAGCCAACACACCACGACGCCCCCCACGACCAGACCCCACTGGTGGCGGGCCACCCACCACACCGGCACTGCCAACGGCACCCGCGAATCCATCAGTGCCTGACGCGCCGCCAGCGAATTGATGCCGGCTGGGAGTGGCCGCGGGATTGAACTGAGGGGTCTGGTCGGTGGCAGGAAGCTCCGGCGCGAATTGCGCCGAAGCAGGATTTGTCGGCCCCTGTGGCGGTGAGCCCGCGGCCGGAGCCGCTGCGCCGGTCCAAGCCCCCGGCGTGTGAATCGGGCGCGGCGGGCCTGTCGGTGCCGGCGTCGACGACGATGTCGGCGACGGCGACGGGACCGGCATCTTGGGAGCGACCCGGGAGCCGACGCCCGAGCCGCCGATCGGCGTCCCACAAACCGGGCACGCCGTCATCGACGGAACAACCATCGTGTTGCAGGTTCCGCATCGCATCGCCATGACCGGGTCGCCTCGCATTCGCAGGTATTCGATGCTCATGTTGGCGCCCGGCGACCGCGCGAGACCGCCGCGATATCGCGCGCGCACCGACGCGCGGCCGGTCCGCTGCGGTCGCCTCCCGCTCGGCAAATCTACGACCGCCACAAATCGTCGCAACTCGTAGCACATGATGCTACGATCAGCTCGTGTCTGAGCGTCTTCCGCAGCGCGAGCTGCGGAACAACAACGCCGAGGTGATCAACCGGGTTGTGGCCGGTGAAACGTTCGTCGTCACCCGCAACGGCGAACCCGTCGCCGAACTTCGACCGCTCCCGACGCACCGGAGGACATTCGTGCCGCGCCAGGACCTCGTCGCCGCGGCACACCACGGGGAACACATCGACGTCGAGCGATTCCGGGCTGACCTCGACCGGGCGATCGATCAGCGACTGTGAACTCGACGGGCCTACTTGACACGTCCGTCGTCATCGACTGGAGCGACCCGGATGTGCAGGCAGCGTTGCCCGCGGCGAGCGCCATTTCCACGGTCACTCTCGCGGAGCTGAGCGCGGGACCGCACCTCGCCGCCGGCGTGGTCGAAGTTGCTCGTCGACAGGCAACGCTTCAGTTCATCGAAGCGATGTTTGAACCGCTCCCTCTCGACGTAGCGGCCGCCCGCAGCTTCGGCCCAATCGTCGCGGCTACGGTCGCGCTCGGTCGGCGACATCGAGGCCGGATCGCCGACCTGCTGATCGCGTCGATCGCCCACGCGAATCGCCTCCCGTTGTACACCCGGAACCCCGATGATTTCGACGGACTCGACGATCTCGTCGCGATCGTCGCCGTCTGACCGGCCGGGCCGAACCTGGTCAGCCCTTTGCGGCGGCCTTTGTCGAGGCGATCGCCCGCGAGATGAACAAGTTGAAGTCGTCGTGCGACAGCGGCGGGCCGCCGACCCCTGACTGGCCCACGGCGACGACGTTCGAACCGAGCGCAACAACGACCATCTGGGACTGAAGAGTGAAGCCCTCGACCTGGATCGACGATCCGATCCGAACCGATTCGTCGCCAACGGTCGGCCCCCCGATCACGGACATTGTCCCGCCCGATGCATGGTCCGCTGGAATTTCAAAGGTCCGACACGGGCCGTCGGCGATGTCCCGGAAGCGTGCGACCATGGCCTTTGCCTCCCCAGGCGAATCGACGGGCACTACGGCCATCGACGCATCCCAATCACCACTTGCGTCACTGGGCCCAAAATCGACCGAATCCGAATCGTCATGCGCCGACGCCCCGTCGCCAAAGGTGCGCTGGGCAACGTCGTTGCATTGCTTGGGCGTGTAAGTGACGTCGCTGCTGTCGTTGGACGTGGTTACGGACCATCCGTCGCCCGGAACGGCGGAAGCGGGCAACAACGCTTCGCTCGCTTGGGCGGAGGTGAGCCTCGGAACGGTCGATGCGTGCCTGGAAGCAACCACGAAGGCCCCAATCGCGCCGCCAAGTGCGAAAACGAGCACAACGGCTCCAGCGATGAGACCCAGGGTTGTGGTCTTCGACCGACCTCCGGGCATCGATGGCCCCGTAGGCATCATGCCCTGATACGACGGACCCCAACCCGGTGGTGGCACATCGTGCGGCATTGGCGCCGCCATGCCCGGGTACGAGGTCGACCAACCAGGACCCGTTCCATCTAGCGGCATCGTCGTCGAGCCGGGAACCCCACGGGGAACGCCGGTGGGTGGAATCCCTGTCGACGCCAAGGGAATGTCGGGGTTTGTGGATCCTGAAGGCCATGGCGCAGGCCGCGCCAGCGGCGCTGAGGCTCCCGTCGACGTTCCGCACACCGGGCATACCGCTATTGAAGGGACGAGCATCGTGTTGCAGGTGGTGCATCGCATCGTCAAGGGCATGTCACTTTCCACGATAGATTCCCGACCGCGAAATTATGTCAGGCGAACTCGCTTGATGTGAGCTGTGGATCGCGCGGGTTCGTGCCTTCCGCCGGGTCAGCTCCGGCCCAGGGTGGATGCTGCGGCCGCGACGAACTGGATTGCGCGGTCACGTTCGTTCGCCCGTACACGGATGGTCGAGAAGCCCGCGTCGCTGATCGCGATGATGCGTGCCATGCGTGCGAAGTAGAACAACACGCATCCGACGAACATGAACAAGAGCCCGATGACGATGCCGATGATCGCCACCGGGTCGGTCCGCACCACGGTGCCGATCATCCCGCCGACCGCTGCGGCCAGACCCACCAACATCAGGAACGCCCCGAAGACGATCCGGCCCGGGCTGAAGAACTTGCGGTAGGCGTAGAAGGTGACCGCGCGGCGGGCGTGCATCGTGGCGATCCAGTTGGCGTTCTTCCACAGCAGCTCGGCGATGATGTCATCGGGGTAGGTGATCGCGACGACCCGGCGTTGGGTGAGCGCGATCGATCCGTAGTGGAAGTCGCCACGCAACTCGACGCTCTCGTCGGTGTCGAGGAGCGGTTCGATGCTTCGAAGGTTGCGGTCCACGACGCCGGGCACGCCGATCGGCGCGGGTGCGCCGACCGTTGACGTCGATGGGTAGGCCGTCGATGGGTAGGCCGACGTGGGAGTGGGTGACACGTACGTCGACGCGGCGTCCGGGGTCGGCGCCGAATAGCCGGGGGTCGACGCAGCGGATGCGTGGCCCGGCACGACGGGGC
>JAFDWI010000393.1 GCA_018268545.1 Actinomycetota bacterium | reverse complement strand
GATCAATTAAGATCGTCGGCACTCTGCAACAGGAGGTAGCGGCGATGACGATTCAAGTGGACAACGCATCGATGCCGTCCTATCAACGGCGGATCGGCGAGCGGTACCCGATTCGGGTCGACCTCGAATGGGGGCCGATCCAGCTTTCGCGATGGAAGCGCAAGAAGGAACTCTTGACGGCGACGACCGACAACGTCTCGCTGAGCGGGCTCGGGTTCGAGACCGAGACCCACGGCGATGTCGTCCGGGGCACCGCCGTCACGATCTCGCTCGCCGGGGTCCGATGCAATGCCGCCGTTCGCGTGGCCCGCCCGGGGCGCAAGGCAGGACACAGCTACTACGGGCTCGAGTTCAGGGATCAGCACATGATCGACGCGATCGAGTCGTTGATCGACGGCTACCGCGGTGACGTCGCACCCGATTCGCCCCGCGCGGCCGGCGGGTCGACGGAGACCCCGTCGCTCAGCAACTTCTATTACGACGATCCCTTCTGATCCATCATCGCCGCGAACCGGGGCCCCGACCCGGATCGGATGCGCGCCCTCCCGGTAGGCTCCACGTTCGTGGATCGAACCGAGGATTCCGGCCCGACGAGCGAGTCGGCGGATGCACGCACGACCGACGAGATCATCGAACGTGACGATGACATCGGGCGCAGCCAGCGGTCCCGGATGTGGGTGTTTCCTGCGATTGCCGCCGTCGTGTTCGTCGGCTTCGCGGTCGCCACCTACTTCGTTCTCGTGAGCAAGGACCCCAAAGCCCCGAAGGGACCTGAGGGCGTCGCCATCCAGAACGTTCCCGACCTCGCTGCTGCGGACTCGACGGTGCAGGGAACACCGGTCAACGGGATCACGTGTCGTCCCGCCATGGGCCAGAACGTCAAGTTCCACATCCACCAACACGTCACCGTCTTCGTCAACGGCGAACAGCAGCGGATCCCCGCCGGCGTCGGAATCACCAAGCCTTGGTGGATCCAGAAGATCGACGGCTTCCCGTTCATCAACAACAGCACGAAGAGTTGCGTCTACTGGCTGCACACCCACGCGAACGACGGCATCATCCACCTCGAATCTCCGGAGTCGCGTACGTTCACCTTGGGCGACTTCTTCGATGTGTGGAATCAGCCGCTGTCGTCACGGCAGGTGGGTCCAGCGAAAGGCCCGGTGACGGCGTTCGTCGACGGGAAGCGATTCGCGGGCGACCCTCGCAACATCGCGCTCACCGACCACGGGGTGATCCAGCTCGATGTCGGCGTACCGGTCGTGCCGTTCCAGCCGCTCGAGTTCACGGTGAAGAACGTCTGCGGCGACGGGACGTTGTCGTGCAGCCCCACCGAGACCACGGCCGGGTCCTGATCGACCCGGGACGCGGATGCCGCCATGGACGACCAGACCCTGAGGAGACTCCTGTGACGAGACCACTCGAAGGCACCGTCGCCCTCGTGACCGGAGCGAGCAGCGGCATCGGAGCGGCCACGGGCCGACACCTCGCGTCGCTCGGCGCGTCGGTGGCGCTGGTGGCCCGCCGAACCGACCGACTCCTCGAGCTGGTCGACGAGATCGGCGCCGACGGCGGCCGGGCGATCCCGCTCACCGTCGATGTCACCGACGCCGACCGGGCAGGCATGGCCGTCGAGGCGACGATCGACGAGTTCGGGCGCCTCGACACGGTCGTGAACAACGCGGGCGTCATGTTGCTCGGACCCGCACTCGGCGCTCCGCTGGACGAATGGGAGCGGATGGTCGACCTGAACGTCAAGGGTCTGCTGTACGTCGCACACGCGGCGCTCCCCCACCTGGTCGCCGCCGCCGGATCCGGCGCGAGGGGCGTCGCGGACCTCGTCAACATCTCGTCGGTGGCCGGTCGGATCGCCCGGGCAGGGTCCGGGGTCTACAACCTCACCAAGCACGGGGTGGGAGCGTTCAGCGAGTCATTGCGCCAGGAGTTCGCCCCGCAACACGTGCGGATCTCGGTCGTCGAACCCGGACTCGTCGCCACCGAACTCGGCATGCATCTGCGGCCCGAGATCATCGAGGGAATGGTGAAACGGTTCGAGGGAACCGAAGCCCTCAGCGCCCTCGACATCGCCGAGACGATCGGCTTCATCGTCACCCGTGATCGCCGCGTCGCAATCAACGAGATGCTCGTGCGGCCCACGAATCAGGTCGGCTGACCGAACGGGCATCGTCGACCGACCTCACCCGGAGGGCGGACGGAAACTCCTCGGTCCGACATGGCGGAGCTACCTGGCAACGTCCTTCCGCGATGCCGCTCGTCAGACGGCCTGCCCGATGTCATCGATACGTCGGACGCGGCCCCGAGAGGCCACAGCCCTCAACAGGAGGCGAGGACGGCCTCCAGTGCACGCTTCTCGCCGAGCGTCACCGGGAGCCGATACTTGACGTGGATCGCCACGGTGAGTTCGGTGTAGGTGCACCGGAATGCCGGATTCGGAGGTAGCCAACGGTCGGCGAGAGCATCGCCCTTTTCCTCGTTGAGTTTCCCGGAGACCGCCAACAGAACGTCGGGATCGTTGGCGTAATCCACCCGGGTCTGTTGCGACCATGTCCAGGCACCGAGTTGCCACGCCGCGTGGAGCGGCACGACATGATCGATCTGGATCTCCGCAGCACGCGCTTTCACGAACGTCATCAGCGAACCGCTGTAGGGATCGGCGAGCGTACCGGTGACGACGACACAGTCGTGGGTGCCCGGACGATACGTGACGTCGTGCAGGTCGCGCTCGAGGATGTCGTCGCGGGTGTCGCAACCGTTGTGTCCGAACCGGTCGTTGTTGTCGTCGGTCCAGGCGACGCCGAAGTCGCCGACCCGGTTGTAGGCGTGTGAGCGGTCCAGCGATCCGACCGGCAACGAGGCCAACTCCGAGCGAGCCACCTGGCCTGATGGTGCCGCGACAGGCATCCCGCTACCGGGCGCTGCTGTCGGAGCACCAGGAGCCTGGCCCGCTCGGCCCGCAGCGACGGTCGACGCCACCGAACCCGTGTCGCCTGCGGATCTCACGCTGCCAGCGGATCTCGCGTGTCGATTCTTCAGCGCCGCCACCGCGAACAACGCGAGGAGGATGGCGGCGAGCGCAACGATCGCACCCATCTGACTTCGTCCTCTACTCGCACGCGACGCCACCGTTGCTCCGATCGAGATTGGGAGAAACCGGCACACGAAGATCCGCACGCCCGCTCAGGCCACACAATCAGCCCGCTGACCTGGGGTTTTCTGGGTGGGCGTAACAGGACTCGAACCTGTGACCTCTGCCGTGTGAAGGCCATTCGGTGAGTTTCCATGAACCCCTATTGACCCTAAAAGCCCAGGT
>JAFDWI010000392.1 GCA_018268545.1 Actinomycetota bacterium | reverse complement strand
GTCGTCGCGGTCGACGAGCCACGGCAGCCACGACTCCATGCCGTCGAACACCGACCCCTGCGCGAGACGTTCCCACTGGTCACGGCCCCAGGGGTCCGTCGCGATCAACGCCTCGGCGCGCTCGCGTACCGCCGGGGTGGCCACGAGTTCCCGACACGCGAAGAACCGCGCCGATTCGAGTTTTGCGTCGGAGCGCTGGTCGACGACCGAGAACGTCGACAGCCGATCGACCTCGTCGCCCCACAGGTCGACCCGTACCGGTGACCCACCGGTCGGGCAGAACACGTCGACGATCGAGCCCCGTACCGCGAACTCGCCGGGATGCTCGACCTGGGATTCACGGCGATACCCGGCTCCGGCCAGCCATGCGACGAGCTCGTCACGGTCACATCGTTCGGCAGCGCGCACGACCCGCGGTTCGGAGTAGGGCGAAACGGGCGCGAGGCGCTGGGTGAGCGCCCGCACGGGTGCGACGATCACCTTCGGGACACGGTCCGGGTCACCTTCGAGCCCGCCGCGCACACGCCACAACACCTTGGAGCGCGCCGCCATCGTCTCGGGGGTCGGCGACACCCGCTCGAACGGGAGCGTCTCCCAGGCCCCGAAGTGTTCGACCGCATCGTGACCCAGGTACGAACCGAGGTCCCGTGCAAGGGTTTCGGCCTCGGCGCTGCGGGCGACCACCACGAGCACGGGCCCGTGCCGCCTTCGTTCGGCGAGTGCTGCCCCGACCGCACTGCGCGCCGCGTCCGCGACGGCCAGGACGACGTTCGAACGCCCCAACACGTCGAACAGGGCCGGGTCTTCCCGCACCAGCCGCGGCAGTGATCTGAGGGTCGTCGGGGCGTCGGGCATCGGTGCAGTTCGGGCGAGCGGCGGTGCGTCGCGTCGGTGCACGAGGCTACCGCCGACCCCGGCGAACCGCCCGATGCACAACGAGCGTCCACGGGTGCCAGACTCGGAGCCGTGTGGTTGACTTGGCAGCAGGCCGCGTGGCTCGCCGTGGCGTGCATCGCCCTCGCAGTGGTGACACGACCGTTCCGACCGACACCGGACGCGCCGCTGCGGACACGGGTGCTGTGGGGGACGAGATCGGTCCTGCGCGAGGTCGGGATCATCGCCGGGCTCTACGCGCTGTGGCAATGGGTGTTCGCGCTCACCGTCACCGAGACGGCCGGCGCGCTCGACCACGCCCGGTCGATCCACCGATTCGAACTGGCGATCGGCCTCCCCGACGAGGTGACCGTCCAGCGCCTGACGATGCGGTCGACCACCGTCATCGAGGCCCTCAACACGTTCTATGCGTACGTGCACGTCCCGGCGATGGGCATCATGCTGGTGTGGTTGTTCTTCCGCCACCGCGAGCGCTACCCGCGGGTGCGGAACGTACTGGCGCTGGCAACCGGAGCGTGTCTGGTGATCCAGTCGGTCCCGGTCGCACCGCCCCGATTCCTCCCCGAGTTGGGTTTCGTCGACACGGGATTGCGCTTCGGCCAGTCGGTCTACGGCGCCGGTGGGTCCGGGATCTCGAACCAGTTGGCGGCCATGCCGTCGGTGCACGTGTGCTGGTCGACCCTCGTTGCCGCGGCGGTCGTCACCGCGTCGACGAGCACGTGGCGTTGGCTCGTGATCGCGCATCCGGTCGTGACGCTCTGGGCGGTCGTGGCCACCGGCAACCACTGGTGGGCCGACGGGATCGTCGCGGTGATGCTGTTGGGTGCCGCCCTGGGGATCGTGCTCGCCGGCGAAGCAGCCGCTGCTCGATTCGGCCCGGACGCGCCGGAGCCCGACCACCCCCAGGGTGATCGGGCTCCCGAGATCGCCGGTGTGATCAGCCTGCGAGGTTCTGGTTGACGAAGTCCCAGTTGACGAGGTTCGTCAAGATCGTCTCGACGAACTTCGGGCGGGCGTTCCGGTAGTCGATGTAGTACGCGTGCTCCCAGACATCGATGGTGAGCAGGGCCTTCGCGTCGTGCTTGAGGGGCAGATCCGCGTTCGCGGTCTTGGTGACCGAGAGCTTCGACCCGTCGGTGACGAGCCACGCCCATCCCGAGCCGAACTGGGTGGCCGCAGCGTTCGAGAACTCTTCGGCGAACTTCTCGAACGACCCGAACGACGAGCCGATCGCGTCGGCCACCGCACCGGTGGCCGCGCCGCCACCGTTCGGGGTCAGGCAGTTCCAGAAGAACGAGTGGTTCCAGTGCTGGGCGGCGTTGTTGAACAGTCCGCTGTCGATCTCGGCACCCTTGATGATGTCTTCGAGGCTCTTGTCGGCGTTGTCCGTGCCGGCGATGGCGTCGTTCAGTTTGGCGACGTACGCCGCATGGTGCTTGCCGTGGTGGTATTCGAGCGTCTCGGCACTCATGTAGGGCTCAAGTGCGTGCGGGTCGAACGGGAGGGCGGGTAGTTCAAAAGCCATCGGGGTTCCTTTCGGTACGGCGCTGTCGTCACGTCGTGTCTCACCCTCGACCGTAGACCGTCGGCGCGCCGATGACACATCCGTCACATCGGCGGAGTCTGGCGCTCGCACCTCGTCAACAGGTGTGGTCGACCTGATTCGGGATCACACCGATCACCGAACTGGCCGGCGCTGG
>JAFDWI010000391.1 GCA_018268545.1 Actinomycetota bacterium | reverse complement strand
TCCCCAAGCTCGAACTGCTCGGCAACGACGCGCCGTACCTGGGCGCGTCGCCGGTGCCCTTCACCGTGACCGTGTCGAACCTCACGCTCAACCTCCCGACCCACGAGCCCACGCCAAGTGCACCCACGACCCCCCAGGGCGCGACGCCGGCGACTCCCCTCGCCGCGCAACCCACCTTCACCGGCTGATGTGGGCTCGAGGCGGGGTCCGCCTCGCGACCCGAACGGAACCGGCCCCGCCCCAGGCAGCGCAGTCGGGCCGCGTCAACGGAAACCGAGGATCAGCCCACCCAAGGCGAGCAGGCCGCTCATCAACCAGATCAGCTGCAGTCGGAGCTGCCGCTCGAGTTTCGCGTCCAACCGGGCGAAGCCGACGTTCATATCGGATCGCAAGGAAGTCTCGGCCGCCGCGAGGTCGACCTTGGTGGCAACGTCGTCCCACCGCACATCGAGCATCTCATGCATCAGGATCTCCGCTGTCCTCGAACTGGTCGCTGCAGCAATCTCAGTGTAGAGCTGCGTTCGCTCGGCTTCACTCAGTTTCGTCATCAATCGTCTCCTCAATTCGCATCTCCGGATTCCAGGGACGGCCTGAGGGACGAGCGGGCCGACGAACGCTGTCGGACACATCATGGCGAGGCGGTGTGACATCGGAACCCGTCACCGGTCCCGGGGCGACACCGGTGACCGCTGGGACACGACCGACGTGCCATGATCTCGCGGTGTCTTCACCAACGTCATTGATCGAGGAGTTCCCGCCCGATGCCGCCGGCGTCGCGCTGACCGATTTCGCCTTCGTCGAACGTTCCGGGCTCGAGTTGTTGCACGCCGAACGCGGCCGAGCCGTGGTACGGATCCCACTCGAGCCGAACGTCAACCACGTCGGGATGATGTACGCGGGAGCGCTGTTCACCGCCGCGGAGATCCCGGGCGGCGTGTTGTTCGCGGGGGCGTTTCCGCTCGACCGGTACTACCCGATCGTCGGGAACCTCGAGATCCGTTTCGCGGCACCGGCACGTACCTCGGTGCTCGTCGACGCCCGGATGAGCGATGACGAGATCGACCGGGTCACCGCAGACCTCGAAGCGAACGGCAAGGCGAAGTGGTTGCTGACCCAGGAACTCGTCGACGAATCCGGTGTGGTGGTGGCGACGACGAAGGGCACCTATTTCGGTCTCGCCTGGTGACCGTGGCGCTCGTGATGTCCGCACCCGTGTGGCCTCAGTCGACGAGCGCCTGGTACACCCCGGCTTGCAGGTGCCGCCGCAACGGATAGGTGTTGGACGGCAGCAACTGGGTCATGAAGACCACGGCAAGGTCCTCGTGTGGGTCGACCCAGAAGATCGTCGACGCCGCACCTCCCCAACCGGCCAACCCCGGTGAGCCGAGGGCACCGTTCTCGGCGGGGCTCTCGAGCACCGAGAATCCCAGGCCGAAGCCGGTGCCGGCCATCGCGGTCTCGGCGAACGTCGCCTGGCCCATCTCGTTCATCGTCGCTCCGCCGGGCAGGTGGTTCGTCATCATGAACGCGACGGTGCGCGGCGACAGCACCCGCACACCGTCGAGTTGCCCGCCTCCCAGCAGCATCCGACAGAACCGCAGATAATCGCTCCCGGTTCCGACCAGTCCCCCGCCGCCGGAGAGCATCACGGGCGGGCGGGTCATCGATCTTGGCGAGGCGAGCCGGTTCATGCCCTTGCCGGGAGCGAAGACGTACAGCGGCGAACACCGCTCCACGTCGGCTTCGGGTGCGACGAAGCCCGTGTCGGTCATGCCGAGCGGTTCGAAGATGTGCTGCGCGCAGAACGCGTCGAGCTTCATGCCGCTCATGCGTTCGACGAGCGCGCCGCACACATCGGTCGACATCGAATAGTTCCACGAGGTGCCGGGCGCGAACTGCAACGGCTGTGCCGCGAGCCGTTCCATGCACCCGTCGAGGTCGTAGTCCGCTTTGGCGTAGAAGTCGCCGAGTCTGGCCCGCCGGTACAGCTCGTCGACGGGATGGTTGTACTGGAACCCGTAGGTCAACCCGGAGGTGTGGGTGAGTACGTGGTGGATCGTGAGCGGTTCGTCGAGTGGCCGGGTTTCGGGGGCATCGGCGGTACCGCCCGCCCAGACCTCGGTGTGGGCGAACTCCGGGATCCACCGCGAAACCGGGTTCTCGAGCAGGAAGTGGCCCTGCTCGTACAACATCATCAACGCGACCGACGTGATCGGCTTGGTCATCGAGTACAGCCGGTACAACGTGTTCTCGGCCACCTCGGTGCGGGCTTCGACGTCGACGAAGCCATGGCAGTCGTGGTGCACGAGCCGATCGTGCCGCCAGATCAGGGTCTGGACCCCCGGGATGAGCGCCTTGTCGACGTAGGTGTGCAGGACCCGGTCGAGGTGGGCGAGGCGTTCGGTTTCGATTCCGGCATCGATCATCGGGGCCGATCATGCCAGCTGGGTCACGCCGTGTCGCCGATCACCACCTCGTACAGACATGACGCGTCGACGACGATCATGCGGGCCACGGGCCCCGCAGCTCATCGAGCGCTCGGAGGGTGTCGTCGAGCGACTGCTCACCAGGCGTGGCGCCGAACAGCGCTTGCGCGGCTTCGGCGGCGTCGTCGAGGTCGAGGCGGGGCTCGTCGAAGCGGCGAGTCTCGCGGTAGACGCGGTCGCGACCGGCGGGTTCGGTGAACCAGTGGCCGAGGCGCTGCGCGACGGTGTCGTGCAGCTCGGCGGGCATCGAATCGGCGTCGCCCCGGGTCAGCCCCCCGTCCACCAGGAGCCGCCCGAGATCGTAGAAGTCCGAGGCACGCTTCTCCGGGCGTGACGAGGCACGCAACGGCACGGTTGTCGCCTTCATCGCGATCAGACCGGCCGGTGTGGCCACCAGCCGGTCCTCCGCACGCGCGAGCACCGCGCCGGTGTGGTCTTCGACCGCGACCAGGTCGAGTGGCGTGGCCGTCTCGTACGCCCAGGTGTGGGCGACGACGTTCAGCTCGAGGTCGTCGAGCGGCTCACCACCTCTGGTCAGCTCGGCGATCACCTCGGCGCTGGAGTCGGGGGCGACGTCGATCACGTCGAGGTCGAAGTTGTCGGCGAAGGTGTACTGGCCACCGCCGGGTGCGGTGAGCGCGAGTCGGGCGATCTGCTCGTGCAGCGACGGGAGGCCGCGGGCCACCGCGTCGAGGTCGACGGTGGACCGGTGCGGCGACCCGACCCGGCACAGCACGGCGAGCCCGCCGATGAGACGGAGTTCGGTGGGCAACGACGCGAGCAGCTCCACGGCCCGATGGGTCGTTCCACCGCGGCGCCCACTCAACAGGATCACGCGTCGACACCCGTGGGGACGATGCCCCAGTTCTCGACGATTTCACGACCTCGAGCCGGGTCGGCAGCGAGCCGAAGGGCACAGACGAGCGGGTGCGCGACCTGCCAGGGGTGTGCCGGGTCGGGCGGTACGTCGGGGTTCTCGGGCAGAAAGGAGACGGGCGCCACGCGGAGCCAGGTCTGGACCCGGACGTTGCGGTCGGCGAGCGACCGGACGCGTCGCAGTGCGCGATCGCTGCGCACGTACGCTCGTGCGGGCAGGTCGCCGGCCGCGGCGATGCGCGCCCCGCCGAAGGTCGCGGCCCGTTCGTCGACCCGGACGAGTCGGTCGGCGCCGAGACGGTCGGCGATCTCGTCGATGCCGACGGGCAGACCGAGCCAGTCGTCGTCGGGCCAGTGGGCAGCGGTTTCCCAGAACAGATCCGGCAACAGCGGGAGTCGGGATGCGTTGCCGATGAGCCCGACGTTCGCGAGGCGTCCGATGAGTTCGTGGGCCGCGCCGACGCTGCGGCCGATGACTGCGGCGACGTGGCGGGCGGCGACAACCCTGGTCGGTTCCAGGAGCGCGGCGAGGGCGACCTCGAATCCGACGGTGGTCCACGGATTGCCGTGGGGTCCTCCGGCCGGTTCGTGCATTCCGGGGACCGGTGTCTCGATGCGGACCCCGTTGGTCCAGAGGCGAACGTGCCCGCGCCGGTCGAGCCACCCCCAACCGGCACGGCGCAGGATCTCGCGTCCCGCATCGGAGATCCGGTCGGCGACGACCACGGCCGGTCGCCGTGCGGGTGCATCCGCGATGATCTGGGCGAGCGCAGCGGGGGTGGGATGGGCGCGGTCGACCATCGCGACCACGAATCGGGTGCCGTCCACGCCGAGTGCGCCGTCTCGGACATCGACGGCGACACCCACAGCGGCGAGCGCGTCGGCGAGTTCGCCCAGCAGATCGTCGTACTGCTCGGTCTGTGTCGTCACGAACACCGAACACACGATAGCTCGTTGCTGTTCTGGGGGCAAGTACGTAATTTACGACGTCACGAACATTGAACATTTACGCGAGGCTGATCTCGGATGAACCGGTCCGGCGGCACCCGCACGTCAGGGAGTGTCGGCGGCTTCGGCGGCTTTCACATCGGCGACCAGGTTGCCGAGCGTCAGGTTGATGTCGTCGAGGTGGTAACCCCAGGTCGGGCCGAGCGCCTGGCCGACGACGGGCCGCCCACCGGTGGTGAGCGTGTCGACCTGGAGCCACCTTGCACCGTCCGCACTGTGGCAGGTCGCCGAGTACAGCGCCGGGTAGTTGACCCACGTGGTGCCCACCGGCGGCGGCGGGGGCGGTGACTGCGCCGTCGGAAAGTACGGGTCGAGATCCGCGCTGCCGCCGCCGAGGGCAGCCGGGTTCACACATGCCACCTGCACACCGGTCGTGGCCGTCTGGTCCGACTGTGCACTCACGCCCCGCCCCGGGCGGCCGAACACGGCGTTCACGGGCGGTTCGGCCGGGAACGAGGAGAACGCGATGACGCACCCGGTCGCACCCGTCGCCGTACACAGCGGCAGGTGCCGGAACGTCGCACCGACCGTCCTGCCCGTGGGCACCGTCACGTTGCCACCGGCGAGGATGGCCGTCACCGTTCGCCGACGAAGCGCCGGGTCGGGGTCGACCTGGTTGCGCAGCAACCGGATGAGCATGGCCGCGCCCTGCGAGTGGCCGATGAAGACGATCCGGTGGCCGTCGTTGTCGTGGGCGAGGTAGTCCTTCCACGCGGCGAGCAGGCTCTCGTAGGCGACGGTGTCGGCGGCGGACGTGTCGCCCGGATGTCGGGCGAGCGAACGGAGTGTGCGTTGCCGGTACACGGGCGCCCAGACTCGGCACAGCGGCGAGAACCTCGACGCCTGGGCACGCGCGACGGCCCGTTCGGCGGGCTGGATCTTCAGGTCCGAGTTGTCACCGGATTCGGTGCTCACGGTCGGGTACACGTAGAAGCAGTCGACGCGTGACGATTGTGGCGATTGCGGCGGGCCCGGCCGGAGCGTGCGGGCGCCCTGCGCGGGGATCACGGTGGCGCCGAGGTCACCGGTGCACGGGTTGCCGGCGGCCCCAGGTTTACACAGCCATACCGTCGGCGTGGCGGTTGCTTCTCCTGGCGTTGTGGCGTCGGCGGCCGCCACCGAGGATCCCGCGCGACCCGATGTGGTCGACCGCGCCGATGTGGTCGCCTTCGAAGAGCAGGCCGTCATCAGTGCCATCGCGACTACCAAGACCACCACTGCGTGTCGCTTCATCGACCCCGACCGTATCGCCCGTTTTCAATCTTGGCGCGATGCGGCACGGCCGGTCGTCGGCGACGGGCTACGACCCGAGGCCGAGGACGAGCTCGGTCACCGCGATCACCTTGTCGGTCGTCATCACGTTGGCCGGTCCGGCGATCACGACCTGTGCGGCGCCGTTCGGGAACCCGACGAACACCACCTTCGCCACGAGGCCGGCCTTGACGATCGGCTGATCCCTCGTGAACGCGACGCTGGCACCCGGAATCGAGATGTCGGTCGACCCACTCATGTTGTGCAACATCCCCAACCGACCGGAGAGGTCGCTTGGGTAACTGGATTGGATGCTCGTACCGATGTCACCGGCTTTCCAGATGCAACCGTGGTCCTCGTCCTCGAGATGATCGGTGATTGTGACACCCCAGGCCGCACTCACCTCGGCGTCGCTGGGCGCGGTGCACCCCCGCGGCGCGGGGAGCGATCCCGATGCATGGGAACTCGAGCCGTGCGACGACGAGCCAGACGTCGTCGTCGATGCGCCGTGACCCGCGCCGTTGCTCGCGGCCACGGACGAACCGGACGCCCCGGTGCTCGTCGTCGTCGAGTTCGATGTAGGACTCGACGACGAACCACACCCGGTGACCACCGATGCCACCACGATCCCGACGATCGCGAACATCACGTTCCGCTTCATGACGACCTCCGCTTCTGCTGTTGCCCGACGGAGGGAGTGTCGCGCCATGACCCGTCCATTGCAAGGGCCGATCGACCCGTCAGGTGCCGCCACCGATCACGGCGAATGCGCCCGTCGCCATGGCGACGACCCGATCGGCGTCGTCGAGGACTCTCGCCTCGAGGTGCACGATCCGACGGCCGAGTTTCACGACCGCGGCATCGGCCACGACCCGACCTTCGGCGACCGGCCGCAGAAACCGCAGCTGTACGTCGATCGACGCACACACCAGGCCCTCGTCGAGCATCGACATGGTGGCCGCACCCATCGCGGTGTCGACCATCGCGAACAGCACGGCACCATGGGCAACGCCGTTCGGGTTCAGGTGAACCGGGCCGACGACCAACTCGGCGCGCCCGGTTCCCTCGACGGGCGAGCCAACATCCATGCCGAGATGTCGCCGCAACGGGAAGTCCGCGTCGGCCACACCCACGTCACCGACTTCCGGGCATCGGGTCACCACGCACCGTGACACGGTACCAAGCAGGCATGGCCGGCGGATGCGCCGCGGAAGGTCCCGGGCATCCGAGTCGTGTCCGCACCACAACGATCCGACGCGACCATCCGTCGGTGTGGCAGCGTGGGGTTCGGGGAACGAATCGAGTCGAAACGGGGACCGCACATGTTCGACACCGTGATTGCCGGGGGAACCGTCGTCGACGGGACCGGGGCGCGACCTTTCCATGCCGACGTGGCGGTCACCGACGGGCGCATCGTCGAGGTCGGTGACGTCACCGGCGCCACGCGCCACCGGGTCGACGCCGACGGGTTGCTCGTCACGCCCGGCTGGGTCGACGTGCACACCCACTACGACGGACAGGTCACCTGGGACGACACAATCGAACCGTCTGCATCGAACGGCGTCACCACCGTGGTCATGGGCAACTGCGGCGTCGGCTTCGCTCCCGCCCGCCCCGCCGACACCGACGCGTTGATCGACCTGATGGAAGGCGTCGAGGACATCCCCGGCACCGCGCTCTCGGTCGGGATGCCCTGGGGCGAATGGGAGACCTTCGCCGAGTACCTCGACGTCCTCGCCGCCCGCAGCTACGCCGTCGACATCGCCGCGCAGGTCGCCCACGGAGCGGTGCGCTTCTACGTCATGGGCGAACGCGGCGCCGCGAACGAAGATGCGACCGCAGAAGACCTCGAAGCGATGTCACGCGTCGTGGAGGAGGCGAGGCGCGCCGGAGCGGTCGGGTTCTCGACCTCGCGAACGATCGGCCACCGTGCCCGGTCGGGCCGACCGGTCCCCGGCACGTTCGCCGCCGCCGACGAGCTCACCGCGCTCGGCGACGCGCTGCGTCGCGCCGGCCACGGCGTGTTCGAGGCGATCGTGTCGGGCAC
>JAFDWI010000390.1 GCA_018268545.1 Actinomycetota bacterium | reverse complement strand
ACGACGATGCACTCCTGATCGAGCTGCCACCGCTGCCCACAGCGGTGTCGGCGTCGACCGACCACGCCACGGAACACGCCTCCGGGTCGCCGGGTTCGCGTCGACGTCGGCTCCGGACCCTCAATGCCGCTCGTGCCGCCGATCTGGTCCACCACGCGAACCTCTCGCACGCGTCGGTCAACGCCGAACTCAATCGGCTTGCCGGGATCACGAAGATCACCGAGGCGACCGAGGTCCAACTCGAGCGCCGACTCGCTGCCGCGGAGAAGTGGCTCCACCGTTGACCATCGAGGCGGTCACCCCGATCGTCGGCCGTCGTCCACCCGGTCGCTCGGCCAGTTCGGCTGGAGGAGGTGCCACTGCTCGGGGGCCGCGCGGATCAACGTCTCGAGGCGGTCGCCGATGTCGGCGGTGATCCGGGCCACGTCATCGCGCAGGCGACCCCGCCGCATGACGTCCACTGGCTCGTCGACGACGAGATGGTGGCGGCGCCCCTCGAAATAGGTCGCGACGGTGACGACGGGCGCACCGGTGCGCAACGCCAAGGTCGCCGGGCCTGCCGGTAAGGTCGTCTCCTCACCGAAGAACTGCACGGGAACGCCGTCGCCGAGAAGGTCCCGGTCACAGACCAGGCACACGATCCGGTTCTCACGCAGGGCGCGGACACACGCCGTGCCGGCCCCGGGGCCGAGCGGATGGATCTCCATGCCGAGCGCGGTGCGCAGCGACACGAACCAATCGGCGACCTCGGGCGGCTCCAACGCCTCGGCGACCGCCGTGACACCGAAACCGTGGACCTCGGCCAGCCAGAACGCCGCCCACTCCCACCCGCCGAGATGTGGGAGCGCGATGATCAGCCCCGTGCCGGCCTCGATCGCGTCGGCGATGTGTCGAAAGCCGTCGATGGTGACACCGGCATCCAGTTCATCGGCGGTCTTCCCGGGGAGCCGGAACGACTCGATCCAGTAGCGGGCGTAGCTGGTGAACGTCTCGGCGACGATCCCGTCGACGACCGACGGCGCAAGGTGCGAGCCGTAGATCCGTTCGATGTTGCGTTCAACCTGCGCACGGCGACCACGCATCGTCCGAGCAGTGAGTTGCCCCGCGACCCGCTCGACCGTCGGAACCGCCGCAGCGGGCAACCACTGGCAGAAAGCCGACCCACCGCGGATCAGCCGCAACGCCATCGGATCGGATCCCGAACGCGAAAGAGGCATCGCAGATCGCGACCGGCCTCAGGGTCAGGAACGCGGCCCGGTCGCGCGCCGACGGCCGACCCGCTCGCCGTTCAACGACGTCCGCCGGGTACGGCGGCGACGTGACGTCGTCGCGACCCGTGGCAACGATGCGGCACGCCACACCTTGACGAACCGCTGCACTGCGGTCACCGCGGTGAGGGCACACATGACCCAGAGCACCGGGATCAGCAGGTTCGAGAACAACAGACCGAACCCGAGCATGATGAGGCGCTCGGCCCGCTCCATCAGGCCACCCTTGGCGTCGAACCCCAACGATTCGGCCTTGGCACGCTCGTAGGAGATCAGCATCGACAGGGCGAGGACCGCCATCGGCAACAGGGCGATCCGGCCCGGGTGCGAACTCGCGAGATGCCAGGCCACACCGCCGAGCAGGAGTGCATCGGTCAGACGATCCGAGACCGAATCGAAGAACGCGCCACGCGGGGAGGCCGTCCCCGAGGCCTTTGCGACCGCACCGTCCAACACGTCGGGGACGGCAGTGAGGATCAACAGGACGAGGCCGAGTCGCAACGCGCCGGCACCGATCGCGATCGCACCGGCAACCGCCATGAGCACCCCGAACGCCGTCAGGTGATCCGCGCGGATTCCCGTTCGTTGCAGGTTGTTTCCGATGGGCCTGAGGCGGACCTCGGCTCGAGCCCGGAAGCGGCCGTCGAACATCGTCGTTCTCCTCGATGGAACGAATCGGAGTCTACCGGGCCGACCGAGGCGAATCGCTCATCGCACCCGACCCCGAAGCCCATCGGGCCGCTCATGCACCGTCGGTCAGGGTCCAGTCGATCGACGTCGCGGTCTCCGGGTTGTCCTCGACGACGGAATCCAGGACGGTCCCGTCGTGACCGTCGACGAACGACAGGCCGCGCCGGCGGGGCGGCGTTTCCGCCGAGTACCACAAGATCCTCCACGTGGGGCGCGACCGCCACCCACGCCAGCCCATCTGCGCGGACGCATGTCCGATCGGGTGTTGCACCGCGACGCCGGTGGACACGAGGGCGGCCTCTTCGTCGACGTCGAGCCCGGTGCCCGTGAAGATCGACCAGGCCCCCAACGCGATGAGCAGCAGGCCCGCGATGCCCATGCCGGCATTGACGAGCACCGGATCATGACCGACCCGCACCAGCCAACTCGCGAGCGCGACTACGCCGATGACGATGTACAGCACCCCCGGAATGCGCCGACGGCGGTTGTCGACGAAGACGTTCGGTTCGATCGCCGGGGACGCCACCGGCGCATCCTCGGACTCGGCGTCGTGCGGCGTCGACATCGGTTCCTGTTCGCTCGCCGATGGGGTCATCGGGGTTCGCCTCCGGGCCAGGCGGCACGCAGGCGTTCCCAGGTGACATCCAAGGGTTCGGGAAGTACCCGGGTCTCTGCGACCGCGGTCATGAAGTTCGAATCGGCGACCCAGCGGGGCAACACGTGGACATGGACATGATCCGGCACACCCGCTCCCGCTCCCCGACCGAGGTTCACACCGACGTTGACCCCGTCGGGCGCATACGCGGCCTTGACCGCGACGACCGCAGCCCGCACGCCGTCGAAGAGTTCACGGTATTCGTCGCCATCGAGCCCTTCGAGATCCGCGACGGCACGCTTGGGCAACACCATGAGGTGCCCGCTCCCATAGGGGTACGCGTTCAGGATCGCGAAACAGCGGTCGCCGTGCCAGATGATGTGGGTCGAGCGGTCCGGTTCGCCCGAGTCGTAGATGCGTTCGAACAGGGAACGTCCGTCGGCGTCGGGCGCGAGCCCCCGCCCATCGGATTCGTTCACCGACGAGATGTACCCGGTCCGCCAACCGGCCCAGATCCGGTCCATCGTCATCGTGGGTCCGACGCGGGTCCCTCGGCGTCCGCTTCGAGCCCTCGCTCCGCGATCTCACGGCCCAGGCGCTCGACGAACACGGCAACCGGCACGTCACGCTCCACGGCGCCGCCGCGTGGATTCACCCCGACCGTGGTGT
>JAFDWI010000038.1 GCA_018268545.1 Actinomycetota bacterium | reverse complement strand
GTCCGACCTGCGACGGTGATCGCCACCGGATCTGTGGAACGCAGGACCCGGCGGAGCGCGGCGGCGAGGTCGCCGCCGACGGTTCGGACACCGGCGTTCTCGGCGAAGCCGAGGAAACCCCGACCGTCGTAGGCGACGGTGAAACGGACTCGCACGGATCGCGCCGATCGCCGTTCAGAACCCGGTCACGACACGCTCGGACCGACCGGCGACCCGTCCGGTCAGACCAGTTCGATACGCGCCATCGGGGCGTTGTCCCCGTGGCGTGGGCCCAGCTTCAGGATCCGGGTGTAACCGCCCGGGCGGTCCTCGTAACGTGGACCGACATCCTCGAACAGCTTGGCGGTCACCTCGGTGTCGCCGAGAAACGCGAGCACCTGGCGGTGGTTGTGCAGACCGCCCTTGCGCGCCTTGGTGATCATCTTCTCGGCGACCGGACGCAACGCCTTCGCCTTGGCCTCGGTGGTCACGATGCCCTCGGCGGCGATCAACGACGCAACGAGGTTCGCCATCATCAGGCGTTGGTGCTGGGCGTCGCCGCCGAAGCGACGGCCTTTCTTGGGGGTTGCGGGCACGGCTCTCAGATCCTTCCGCTCGTGCGGAGCGTCAAGCCCCGCTCGTCCAGCTTGACCTTGACCTCGTCGAGCGACTTCTGCCCGAAGTTCGTGAGGGCCAACAGGTCGTCCTCGGACTTGGAGAGCAGTTCGCCGATCGTGTTGACCATGCCACGCTTGAGGCAGTTGCGCGGACGTTCGGACAGGTCGAGGTCTTCGATGAGCAACTCGAGGTCCGGCGAAACCAGCGCCGGGCTCGGCGACTCGGCAAGCTCCAGGCCTTCGGGCTCGTCGGTCATGCCGGCGACGAGTTCGGCGAGGTTGCGCAACGTCGCGCCCGCCGAGGCCAGCGCGTCGCGCGGCGAGATCGAACCGTCGGTCTCGACGTCGAGAACGAGCCGGTCGTATTCGGTCGACTGCTCCACCTGGGTGGGCTCGACCAGGAAGGTGACCCGGCGAACCGGCGAGTACACGGCGTCGATCGGGATGATGCCGATCGTGTCGACGGAATCACCACTTCGTGCAGACACGTAGCCGCAGCCCCGCTCGACGGTGAGGTCGATCGCGAGGCGCCCCTTGTCGTTCAGGGTCGCCAGATGCAGCGTCGGGTTGAGGATCTCGACGTCGGCGGTCAGTGCGATGTCACCGGCGGTGACATCGGCCGGGCCACGCACATCGAGGCGCAGTGTGACGGGCTCGTCCGCGACGCTGGTCAGCACCAGGTCCTTGATGTTCAGGATGATGTCGGTGACGTCCTCGACGACCCCGGGGATCGTGGTGAACTCGTGCAGGGCGTCGTCGAAGCGGACTTCGGTGACCGCCGCGCCGGGAATCGACGAGAGCAGGGTCCGACGGAGGGAGTTCCCGATCGTGTGCCCGAAGCCCGGCTCGAGCGGGCTGATCGAGAATCGCTGACGATCGTTCTCTTCTTCACCGATCGGCTCGATCGTCGGGCGTTGAATGACCAGCATGCGTTGCTCCAGGGAAGCGTCGAATCGAATGAGGATGGCAGGTCGGGAACGGACGGGATCCGTCCCGGATCGGGGATTACTTGGAGTAGAGCTCGATGATGAGCTGTTCGCGGACCGGAACGTCGATCTGGGCTCGCGTCGGAACCGAGCTCACGGTGACCTCGAATCCTCCGTCGGAGGTTTCCAGCCACGCCGGGGAGAGGCGGTCGAGCGTGTCCATGTTGTGGCGGATCACGATCAGCTCACGCTTGTTCTCACGCAACGAGATCTTGTCACCGACGCGGGCACGGTACGAGGGGATGTCGAGGCGTGAGCCGTTCACGTTGATCAGACCGTGGTTCACGAACTGACGGGCCTGGGGCCGGGTCGCAGCCCAGCCGGCGCGGTACACGATGTTGTCCAGACGGAGTTCGAGCATCGCGAGCAGGTTCTCGCCCGTCACGCCCTTGGCGCGGCTCGCCTCTTTGTAGGTGTTCCGGAACTGGCGCTCCAACACCCCGTAGATGTACTTCGCCTTCTGCTTCTCCTGAAGCTGGATCGGGTACTCGCTGGGCTGGCGGCGGCGTGACCGACCGTGCTCACCCGGGGGGTACGGTCGGCGCTCCAGCGCACGATCACCCTTGGGGTTCTCGTAGACGTTGACGTTGAGACGCCGTGAGATCTTGACCTTCGGTCCTGTGTAACGAGCCATTTCTTCGTCGCCTCTCAGACCCGGCGCCGCTTCGGCGGGCGGCAGCCGTTGTGCGGGATCGGGGTCACGTCCTTGATGCCGGTCACCTCGATGCCGGTGTTCTGCAACGACCGGATCGCTGTCTCGCGACCCGAACCCGGGCCCTTGACCAGCACGTCGACCTTACGGACGCCGTGTTCCATCGCACGCCGTGCACACTGCTCGGCAGCGGTCTGTGCTGCATACGGCGTCGACTTGCGTGATCCCTTGAAACCGGCACTGCCGGCCGAGGACCATGCGAGCACGTTGCCGCCGAGGTCGGTGATGCAGACGATCGTGTTGTTGAACGAACTCTTGATGTGCGCGATGCCGTGCGTGACGTTCTTGCGTTCACGCTTGCGCGGCCGACGACCGGATGCTCCGGGCTTTGCCATTACTTACCAGCCTTCTTCTTACCGGCGACGGTCTTCTTGGGGCCCTTGCGGGTACGGGCGTTGGTGTGGGTCCGCTGGCCACGCACGGGAAGTCCCTTGCGGTGGCGCAGTCCCTGGTAGCAACCGATCTCCATCTTGCGTTTGATGTCCTGCTGGACATCGCGCTTCAGGTCACCTTCGACCTTGAGGTTCTCGTCGACGTAGACGCGGATCCGGTTGATCTCGTCGTCGGTCAGGTCGCGGACCCGGGTCGACTGGTCGATGCCGACACCCGTGCAGATCTCCGCTGCGCGGGTCGGGCCGATGCCGTAGATGTAGGTGAGCGACACCACGAGCCGCTTTTCGCGGGGGATGTCGACGCCGGCGATACGTGCCATGGAGCTAGTTGACCTCGCTGATCGAGACGGGAGTGGACATCGGTCAGCCCTGCCGCTGCTTGTGGCGAGGGTTTTCGCAGATCACGCGCACACGGCCGTGGCGGCGGATCATCTTGCATTTGTCACACATCTTGGTGACGCTGGGGCGGACCTTCATGCGGTGAAACCTTGTTCGGTGGGGGCGACGGATGCGACCGGCGTGCAGCCGGTCACTTGTAGCGGTAGGTGATGCGACCCCGGGAGAGGACATAGGGGGTGAGTTCGACCTGGACCCGGTCTCCCGGGAGGATCCGGATGTAGTTCATCCGCATCTTCCCCGAGATGTGGGCGAGCACCTCGTGACCGTTCTCGAATTCGACCCGGAACATGGCGTTCGGAAGCGATTCGACAACGGTTCCTTCGAGGAGGATCGCGTTCTCTTTGGGCTTGGGCAGCGGAGGACTCCAGGTCGAATTCGGAACTGGCCGACCCGGTTTCGCGTCACGCTGAGCGAGCACCAAGACGCCACGGGCCGACTCAGCACGCTAGCGCGCGTCAACGACGGATCCAATTCCACGAACGCAGGGGCCGCACCATCGACCATCCGAGGACGACCCAGATGCGGAACGCACGAGAACTGTCGGGCTGTGGCGATCCCGTTGCTCCGGGACCCGGCCGTCACGATAGCCGAAGCTCGACCATGTGGTGCGGTACCGGTGCACCGGGTCGCGGCGGTCACCGCGGTGAGGGCGACCCCGGCTCGTCGAGGTGCTCCAACACGTCGCGAAGATGATCGTTCATCGACTGGCGGAGGGCGGCGTCGACGCTCCGGGTGATCGACGGCGACAGCCGGAGCAGCATCGCCGTGAGATCACGTGCTTCGTCGGCGCCCGGCGAGCCGTCGTCGCGCCAATTGGCGCGCAGTTCGTCGATGTAGTGCTCGGCGATGTTGTCGGCAGCCTCCCGGAGCCGACGCGCATGTTGCAGGATCGCATGGAGCGAGAACCCGGCGACCGCGAACTCACGGCCGATCTCGAACAGGGCGGGATTGAGGATCTCGACCTCGTCACCGTCGATCGTCGCGAGCCGCAACTCGACGGCTTCGGCGATCGCCCACTCCTGGTTGCCCATCCGCTCCCGAAAGCTCGCGAGGGTCGTGCGGATGTGGCGATCGGGCTGGAGGATTCCCGGATGGTCGGCGCCGATTCCGAGGACGTCGCCGAGGCCGGTACCGGTGTCCCACGCGTCGAGGAGCGTGGCGATCGACGCACGTGAGAAGCCCTCGGACTGCAGGCGCCCGATGAGCTCGAGACGGTCGATGTGCGACCGGTCGTAGTAACCGGTTCGGCCCTCGAGCCGCGGTGCGTGCAGCAGGCCCTCGGTCTGGAATGCCCGAATGTTCCGGCTCGTGAGTCCGGTGCGTGCCGCCAGTGCATCGATCGTCAGTCGATCATCGCTCGATTCGGTTCGTTCGAGTCCGGCCACGCAGCGATCCTACTCGGGTCAAATTGGGATGGAGGCCAACAATGACATCGAACAATGCGGCGGTGGGCAATGTGACCCTTGACATTGTGACGTGGATCTGTGCAATATTCACGTGCCATCGGTCACGCTACGTCGGGGAAGACGACGGAACGGAAGACCAGGCCCCCCCACGATCCAGGAAGGCGATCCATGTCGCACCGCTTCACCCGCACATCGAAGATCCGCACATCGCAGACCCGCACTCGCCGTTCTCGCACCCGCCTCCGGTTCGCCGCTGCGGCTCTCGCCGCGGGGAGTGTCGTCGCCATGGCGGGCTGTACGCCGCCGGCTCCGAGCGCCGATTCGTTCTACGTGCCGCCGACGACGATCAGTGGTGCGAACGGGACGATCATCCGATCTCGGGCGAGTGTGTTCACGATGGACCCGGTCAACCACACGCCGGTCGCCGGGGTGCAGTCCACCCAGGTTCTCTACAACTCCACGGACGTACACGGGAACAAGATCGCCGTCTCCGGCACGGTGCTCGTGCCCACCGCCGCGTGGACCGGATCAGGGAGCCGTCCGCTCATCAGCTACGCGGTCGGGACGCGCGGTATCGGCCAGGACTGTGCGCCGTCGTACACCCTGACCCAGGGCGCCGACTACGAAGAGACGGCGATCGACGCGGCCCTGAACAAGGGATTCGCCGTCGCGGTCACCGACTACCAGGGCATGGGGACACCTGGTGGCCACACCTACATGGTCGGCCAGGCAATGGGCCACGCCGTCCTCGACATGGCAACCGCCGCCGAGCAGCTCCCCGGCGCCGGTCTGTCGGCCTCGACGCCGGTCGGGATCTGGGGGTACTCCGAAGGGGGCGCCGCAGCCGGATGGGCCGCCGAACAGGCGAGCAGCTACGCGCCGGGGTTGAACCTCAAGGGCGTGTCGATGGGGGGTGTCCCCGCTGACCTGTTGGCCGTTGCAAGCCAGCTCGACGGGAGTGCCTTCGTCGCACTAGAGCTGATGACCGCCGTGGGCTACAACACCGCCTACCCGGATTTGAACCTGAACTCGTACCTCAACAGTGCCGGTCAGACCCTGATGAAGCAGCTCAACGGAGTGTGTCTGGTGAGCGTCGACGGGATCAAGGGGATCCTCGGTACGGCGTTCCACCACGTCAGCGACTACACGTCGAGCAACCCACTCGCCAACGCGACGTGGCAGAACGACATCAACTCCAACAAGCTCGGCGGCGGAAAGCCGACCGTGCCGGTCTTCCAGTACCACGCGTTGGCCGACGAAATGGTCCAGTACAACCAGGCGCACACCCTGCACGAGACCTACTGCGCCAAGGGCGTCAACGAGACCTGGCAGGTCTACCCGGTCGCCGAGCACGCCACCGCGATGCTCGAAGGCCAGGGCGACGCCCTCAACTTCCTGGCCAACCGATTCGCCGGACTTCCGGTGATCAGCAACTGCTGGATGGGCTGAACCCCGACTCGCCCATCACCCTGATTCGTTCTTTGCACGCTCGAGCAGCCGAGAGGCGCTCGGGCGTGCAAAGAAGGTTCACGGGCGGGTCAGGATCTCCGGGCCGTCCTCGGTGACGGCGACGGTGTGCTCCACGTGCACCGCACGTGAGCCGTCCACGGTCACTGCGGTCCACCCGTCGTCGAGGATCATGACCTCGCCGGAACCCGCACAGATCATCGGTTCCAACGCCAACACGTTCCCCACCCGGAGTCGCGGCCCCGTCCCTGCCCGTGCCTCGTTGGGAACGGCAGGTGCCTCGTGCATCGCCCGCCCGATCCCGTGGCCGGTGAATCCCTCGGCCGACGCGCACCCCGCGGCGTCGACCATGCCCGACACGACCGCGCCGTAGTCGCCGAGCCGTCCCTCGGGCATCAGCGTCGCGATCCCGGCTTCGAGCGACGCGTCGGCGAGGTCGATCAAGCGTCGGGTCGACGCATCGATCGATCCGACGCCGACCGTGAACGCCGCATCGCCGTGCCACCCTTGGACGATCGCGCCACAGTCCACCGAGATCACGTCGCCGTCGTCCAGTATCCGATCTCCGGGGATCCCGTGGACGACCTCGTCGTTCACCGAGGCACAGATCACCGCCGGGTAGCCGTGATAGCCGAGGAAGTTCGACGTCGCGCCACGGCGTGCCAGCACCGCACGGCCGATCGCATCCAGCGACGCGGTGGTGACCCCGGGACGGATCGCCGCACGGATCGCTTCGTGCATCTCGGCGACGACCTGTCCCGCACGCCGCATCGCGGCGATCTCCTCGGGCCGCTTCCGGCTGATCCCCGAACGCAGGCTCAACGCTTGGACCGGCGAGCGTCGATCACCGCGATGATCCGTTCGGACACATCGTCGGCGTCACCCAGGCCGTCGACGGTCTCGAGCAGATCCCGCTCGGCATACCACGCAACCAGCGGGGCGGTCTCCTGCTCGTACAGATCGAGACGCCGTCGGATCGCCACGGGCGTGTCGTCGTCGCGTTGTACGACGTCGCCTCCGCACGCGTCGCACACCCACGGATTCGTGGGCGGTTCCGCAACAGAATAATTGGCGCCGCATTTCTCGCACACACGTCGACTCGCGAGTCGTTCGAGAACCACGGAAACCGGCACGTCCAGATCGATCACGACGTCGAGGCCCCCGAGCGGCGCCACGATCTTGTCGAGCGCTTCGGCCTGGGCGACCGTCCGCGGAAATCCGTCGAGGACGAAGCCGCCACGGGTCGACTCCGAACCGGTGAGCTGCTCGTCGACGACCTCGATGATCACCTCATCGGGGAGCAGTTCCCCCCGGTCCATGAAACCCTTTGCCCGCAGCCCGACCTCGGATCCCGCCCGGACCGCTGCACGGAGCATGTCACCGGTGGAGATGTGGGGCACATCGAAGTGGCGCGCCACGCGGACACACTGGGTTCCCTTGCCCGCACCCTGGCGGCCGAGCATCACCAGCCGACACCCGTCGGTCACGAGTTGATGAAGCCTTCGTAGTTCCGCAGCATCAACTGCGAATCGACCTGCTTGATCGTGTCGAGCGCCACCTGGACGAGGATCAGCACCGAGATCCCGAAGAATGCGAGCGCCTGACCCCCACCACCGGGCAGGTACTTCGACAGGAAGTACGCAGGGATCAACGCGATGAACAGCGTGAAGATCGCGCCCGGCAACGTGATCCGGTTGAGCACCTTCGCCAGGTACTTCTCGGTCTGGGGACCGGGACGGATCCCGGGGATGAACCCACCCTGCTTGCGGATGTTGTCGGCCTGCATCGGCGCGTTGAACTGGATCGAGTTGTAGAAGTAGCTGAACAACACGATCAGGATGCCGTACACGACCAGGTAGACCGGCGACGTCGGCGAGGCCAGATAGTTGTTCACGAAACTCGTGACGCTGTACGACCAGGTGTGGACCGGCGTCCCGTCCGAATGGGTCTTGGAGGGCAACATGCCGGTGATCACCAACGGCAGGTACAACAGCGCCGAGGCGAAGATGATCGCGATGATCCCCGCCGCGTTGATCTTCAACGGGATGTAGGTGTTCTGGCCGCCGTACATCCGACGGCCCACGACACGTTTCGCGAACTGCACGGGGATCCGCCGTTGGCCCTGTTCGAAGTAGACGATCGCCACCATCATCACGATGAAGATGGCGATCACGACCGCCATGATGAACCAGCCCTTTTCGGCCTTGACCGTGGCGAAATCGACCGGCACCCGACTCGCGACCGCCACGAAGATGATCAGCGACATGCCGTTGCCGACACCGCGCTGGGTGATCGCCTCACCCATCCACATCAGCAGGATCGCGCCCGCCGTCAACGAAACCGCACACAACGCGATGCGCCCGCCGTTGAAGTTCCCCGGACCGAACATGTCCACGCCACGGACACCCGAAGCGAAGAATCCGCCACCACCGTTGTGCAGCATGTAGGTCAGCGAGACCGACTGCACCAGACAGATCGCCACGGTCACATACCGGGTCCACTGGGTGATCTTGCGGTGACCGACCGCGCCCTGGTTCTGCCATTCTTCGAGTTTCGGGACCGCCACGGTCAACACCTGGATCACGATCGAAGCCGTGATGTACGGCATGATCCCGAGCGCGAACACCGAGAACTGGGTGATCGTGCCACCCGAGAACAGCTGCATGAACTGCAGAAGACCACCGGTCGACGACGAATTCTTCAGCTTCTGCAACTGGGAGAGGTCGATGCCGGGCACCGGGATCTGCGAGCCGATCCGATAGACCACGATCACCATGAGGGTGAACAGGACCTTGTTGCGCAGTTCGGTGATCCGGAAAAGATTCTGGAGTTTCGACACCAAGTCTCCTGGAGACGAACGCCGGGGTCAGCGATTCGTGAGGGCGTTGCCCTTCGCGGGCGGCCGCCCTTCGAAGGGCAGAGGCAGTTTCTCCACGCTACCGCCTGCGGCGATGATGGCTGCCTCGGCCGCGGCGGAGAAGGCGTGCGCCTTCACCTGCAGGGGACGACCGACCTGGCCTCGGCCCAGGATCTTGACGAACGCGCCCTTGCGGGCGATGCCACGCTCGCGGAACACCTCGGGACTCACCTCGTCGACGCCGAGCGCGTCGATCGTGTCGAGGTTGATGCCCTGGTATTCGACCCGGAACGGGTTCTTGAACCCCTTGAGCTTCGGGACACGCATGTGCAGCGGCATCTGGCCACCCTCGAAGCCGGGGCGCACGGTGTTGCGGGCCTTCTGACCCTTGGTGCCGCGACCGGCCGTCTTGCCACCCTTGCCGCCGATGCCGCGCGCGACCCGCTTGCGGTCGCGGTTGGAACCCTCGACGGGCTTGAGTTCATGGACCTTGATGCTCATTGCGCCTCTTCGACATCGACGAGGTGGGGGACACGCGCGATCATGCCGCGGATCTCGGGCCGATCCGGCAGACGGTTCGACCGGCCGATCCGACCGAGGCCGAGCGCCCGGAGTGTGCCACGTTGTTTCGGTTTCGATCCGATCGCGGAACGGACCTGGGTGACGATCAACTCAGCCATCGGAGTCAGTCGACCTCCTTGAATTCGACCGGGCCACGCTGGGTTTCCCGG
>JAFDWI010000389.1 GCA_018268545.1 Actinomycetota bacterium | reverse complement strand
TGACGACACAGACCTCGGACACCGCGACCGCGACGACCGACACCGCCGAATAGCGAAGCCACTTTCGACCGCCGTCGGATCGCAACAACGCGACCGCATCACCCGCATGCAGAACCACCGCAGGCAGACTACCCGCGGGCCGCGGAAGGATCGCCAACGGCGTCGACGGGGTCGCCGTGTCCGTCGTCGTCGCCACCCTCGCCACGGTCGACGAACAACAACTTGTCGAGCACGAAGAACTTGGCGATCCACAAGATCCCGAAACCACCCACGTTGCCGACCATCACGCGGAACGTGTCCATCGCCGACGCTGTCTCACCGTGCGGGATCGTCGGCGCGATCGCGGCGACGAGCAGCGACGAGAACACGAGCCCGGCGAACGAGAACGCCCAGAACGGCAACACCTCGGTCATCAGATGGTTCTTGCCGTGCTTGCCCCACACCCACGCACGGTTCAACAGGTACGCCGGGATCGACGAGATCGCCACCGCGAGGAAGTTCGTGAGCACCGCTCCCACGCCGAACCCCTTGGTGAGGATCATGATGCAGATCTGCGAAACGGTCATGCCGACGACCGACACCGCCGAATACTTGATCCACTTCCGTCCGGCGTCGGAACGAGCGAACGCGACGATGCCCCTGGGTGTGGCTTCCACGACGCGCAGGCTACCCGAGGCTGGCCGCGGCCGACTCGTCCGCACGCGTCGGCGCATCGACGAGCCGGTTCGCCCGGGCCACGGCACCGAACCACGCGGCAGAGGGCTTCGGGGTTCGCACGAAGGTCGTCCGATCGACGTCCACGAGCCCGAACCTCGGTCGATACCCCAGCGCCCATTCGAAATTGTCGAGCAACGACCAGTACGTGTACCCGCGCACGTCGATGCCATCCGCGATGACCCGCAACACTCCTTCGAGCGCGGCGTGCACGTAGTCGATCCGTTGCGTGTCGTCGTCGGTACCGATCCCGTTCTCGGTCACCCACAACGGCACACGGCCGCCGGTCACCTCGGCAGCACGACGCAGCGCCGCCTCGATCGCCCGAGGCCAGTACTCGTAGCCCATGACCAGCATCGGCACACCGGGTTCACCTTCGAACACCTGACCGTCGGGTCCGATCCGATCGCGCGAGTACGCCTGGACGCCCACGAAGTCGTCGCCCTCTACGGCTTCGAGGAACACGTCCTCCATGCCTCGGCGGATCCGCTCCAGCTTGGCCTGCCCACCCTCCAACGCGTGGTAGTCCGCCATCGACAACGTCCACCCGACGGGGACACCGGGCGCGACCTCACGCACGACCTCGACGGCACGACGATGCGCCGCGACGAGATTCGCGGTCACGACCCGGCGGGCCGCGACATCGACCCGACCCGGCGGGAACATGCCCGACAGGTAGCCGCCCGCTGCGACCATGGCGGGCTCGTTGATCGTGCAGACCGCGCCGATCACATCGCCCAGGGCCTCGGTCACCATCCGGCAGTAGCGCCCGAACGCGTCGACGATGTCGGCGTTCTCCCAACCGCCCCGATCGGCAAGCCACTTCGGCGTCGTGAAGTGATGGTAGGTGACCATCGGCATGATCCCGCGGGCACGCAACGCCTCACACAACCGCCGATAATTCGCGATCGAAGCGGGCGAGAACTCACCGTCGGCCGGTTCGATCCGACTCCACTCGAGCGAGAACCGGTACACGCCCAGACCCATGTCGGCGATCACCGCGACGTCGTCGGCCCAACGGTACCACGAATCACACGCGTCACCGCTGGGCTCGGCGCAACCCGACCCTTCGGTGTGCTCCCAGGCCCACCAGTCGTTGTTGAGGTTGTTGCCCTCGATCTGGTGGGCCGCGGTGGCGGTTCCCCAGAGGAACCCTGGGGGAAAGGATCGGTCGTCGGTCATGAACTTCGGATTCTACGAGGTCGCGCCCCAAGGCGTGGCCGCACCCGCGGTGCGGACCGTATGGGAGAATCCGCGCATGTCTTCCGAGGCCGTCGACCGGCTGGTCGCCTTGTTGGATCTCGAGTCGATCGAGGTCAACGTGTTCCGCGGGACCTCACCCGACGAGACGGTCCAGCGGGTCTTCGGCGGCCAGGTCGCCGGCCAGGCGCTCGTCGCCGCGGCCCGCACGGTGGAGGCCACCTTCCGGGTGCACTCGTTGCACGCGTACTTCCTGCGGCCCGGCGATCCCGCGATCCCGATCCTCTACGAGGTCGACCGGATCCGCGACGGCCGATCGTTCTGCACCCGGCGGGTCGTGGCGATCCAACACGGCCGCGCGATCTTCAACCTGTCCGCGTCGTTCCATGTCGGCGAGGACGGGCTCGAGCACCAGTTCCCGATCGCCGAGGTCACCCCGCCCGAGGAGCTCGAGGACTTCGCGACCCGCTGGGCACCCTTCGCCGACGAACTCGGTGCCTGGTACACCCGACCCCGCCCGATCGACACGCGCCACGTCGACTGGTCGCCGCCGGACCGTCGCACCAGGCTCGCCCCCTACCAGCGCGTGTGGCTGCGAGCGGACGGCCCGCTACCGGACGACCCGGTACTCCACGCGTGCGTGATGACCTACGCGAGCGACATGACGCTGCTCGACACGACGCTGCTCCCCCACGGCGGCGACTTCGACGAGACGCACCTGACGATGGCCAGCCTCGATCACGCGATGTGGTTCCATCGGAGTTTCCGCGCGGATGACTGGCTGCTGTACCACCAGGACACACCGAGCGCCTCCCACGGGCTCGGCCTCGCACGTGGCCTCGTGTACTCCCGAGATGGGCAACTCGTCGCGTCGGTCGTCCAGGAAGGACTCATCCGGAGGACGACATGAAGCTGAGCGCGAACCGATGGCCGACGACCATCCTCGCGTGCGCGTTCGTCGCATCCGCGATGTTCGCCGGTTGCTCGTCGAAGGGGACGGGCACCGCATCGCCGTCAACCCGTGCGAACAACTCGACGGCCACGACGACGACACCTCGACCCTCGCCGACGACGCGACTCGTCGTACCCGACACACTGCCGGACCATGCGTTCGCTTCGGTCGCCGACCCCCACCGCGACCGATCACTCGCGGGCGTGCGGGTGAGCGCGGTGACCGTCGCCCACGTCGACGCACCCATGTCGATGGTCGCACGGCCCGGCGACCCGAGCCATCTGTTCCTGGCCGAACGGGCCGGTCGGATCCGACTGGTCACGCTCGAAGGATCCGGTGGGCTCACGATCCGCGACGACGCGCTCGCCGATCTGTCGTCACGGATCTCGACCGACGGTGAGAAAGGTCTGCTCGGAATCGCGTTCTCCCCCGACGGCACCACGTTGTACACGAGCTATTCGCTCCGCAACGGCAACTCGAGCATCGATGCCGCGCCGATCAGCGGCACCGACTCGAACCCTCGCATCGGACGATTCCGCCGACTGCTCGAGGCCGACCAGATGGGCACCGACATCCACAAAGGCGGGGACCTCGCCGTCGACGCACGCGGGTTGTTGTACATCGGGCTCGGCGACGGCGGCCCCGAGGACGACCCCGGCGACCACGCCCAGAACCCGAACTTGTTGCTCGGCAAGATCCTCCGCATCGACCCGGCCCACCCGACGACGTCGAAGCCCTATGGCATCCCAGCGGGCAACCCTTACGCACAAGGCGGCGGTGCCCCCGAGATCTGGCTGACCGGGCTACGGAACCCGTGGCGATTTTCGATCGACCCGGCCAACGGCGACCTGTGGATCGGTGACGTCGGCCAGGACACCGTCGAAGAGATCGACCGGCTTCCCGGTGGACCGATCTCGGCCGGCGCGAACCTCGGATGGAGCGCGTACGAGGGCACCCACGTGTTCGATGCCAAGCGGATCGTCGAGGGAACCGTCCCGCCGATCTTCGAGATGGTCCACTCGACCGGGGTGTGTGCGGTCACCGGCGGGGTGGTCTATCGGGGCCACAGAATCCCGGCGCTCGACGGCACGTACCTCTTCTCGGACCTCTGTCGGGCCGGTGTCCACGCCCTGCGAGCAACCACGCCCCGCGACGGCATCGGAAAGGTCACCGACGAACGACTCCTCGCCGGAACCGGCGCACTCGACCAGGTGATCTCGTTCGCGACCGATGCCCGCGGCGAGGTGTACACGCTGTCACTCGACGGGTCGATCAACCGCCTCGACCCTGCCGGGTGACCCTCAGCCACCCTCGACGTAGCGGTACACGTTGGTTTCGCGTTGGGAGAACCCGATGCGCCGGTACAGGCGGTTCGCCGCCTCACGACTCGGCCGCGAGGTGAGGTCCACACTCCGGGCACCACGTTCGGCAGCGACCGCCAACGCCCGACGGTTGAGCGCTTCGCCGACACCGGCACCACGGGCCGCCTCGTCGACGATGACGTCCTCGATCCACGCTCGGACGCCCGAGGGGATGCGGAACACCACGAGGGTCATCGTGCCGACGATCGCGGCCTCGCCCTCGAAGCGGTCGTCCACGGCGATCAGCATCACGGTCGTGTCCGACCCGACGATCTCGGCGAGCTCGGCAGGACCGGGTGGTGGGGCCGACGACAACTGCGGCGTCAGACGGGCGAACGCGTCGACGAGCGTCGGCGTGACTTCGGTGACCCGGCGAACGTCGATCATCGCTCCGATCCTCGCATGTGCGCGTCAGTGGACCCAACGTGGCGCCACGGTTCTCGCCGAGGCGGCTCGAAGTACACGTCGACGTCGGACCCGGCCAACGCGGCGAACACCCGGTCGCCCCACAGGTCGTAGCCGGCGAGCGGTTCGGGCAACGCGTCACGGGTGAACCAACCGACATCCGAGGTTTCCAGGGGATGCCCGGCGAGCTCGCCTCCCACCGGCCGACACTGGAACAACAACGAGTAGATCGGCGTTCGGCTGATCCGTTGGCGGATCCCGTCGAGCACCGCGATGAGACGTACGACCTCGACCTCGATCCCGGTCTCCTCACGAACCTCTTTCACGACGACCTCCGCGGCCGAGTAGCCGACGTCGGCCCAACCAGTCGGGAACAACCAGAACCCCGAGTCACGCCGCTGGATCAACAACAGTTCGCCGTGCTCGTTGCCGACCGCCGCGCCGACGGTCACCTTCGGTGTGACGTACCCGGGGACGCCCTTGCCGATGCTGCGCATCCACTCGTCGAGGGTCTCGATCGGATCGACACGGTCATCGGCGTGCGCACGGATGTCGGCGGCCACCGCGAGCACCTCCTCGTAACGCTCGCGTTCGTACAGGCTCTCGGTGAACGCCAACCCGGTACGGGCGATGCCTGCGAGTGATTCGGCCCATCGCACCAGGTCGGCTTCGGCGAGACGGGGTGGCTCCATCACCCGAACGCTACTGCCGGGAGATCGAGCCGTGCGGTGAACGACGACGATGTTCTGGCAGACTCGACGGCGTGTCCGTCCGCACCGATTGCCGCCACTACTCGACCCGCACCACCGCGACGGGAGAGGTCGTGCAACGGTGCCGAGTCGGCGCGAACGAGACCGCTCCGTTCGCGTGTCCCGACGACTGCCTGTTCTTCGAGTCCCGTTCGATCACCGACGCGGGATGGAAACGCTTCGGCGACGACCCGAGCTGAACCGGCCCGACCGCCGTCGGTTCAGTGGTGGTGGCGGCGCAACATGACGTGCGCTTTGGCCGCACCCCACGCGATGCCGAGATCGTGGAGCTCCGGGTCGATGTCGCCGAAGTTGACCGGTCCGAGGTCGTAGGTGTCCGCCGGGAACATCGCGGCCGCGACCGGATCACGATGCGGGGCGGGCACGCCGAGTTCGGCGAGCACCCGATTCGGGGGACCCAGCGCGTCGCGCAACACCCCCAACGGCGTGGCGGAATGCCGGGCGACATCGGTCTCGACCAACGCATGCAGACGAGGCATCGCCTCGGCGTGCGTCGCTGCCGCGGCTTGCGAGATCAGCGCCGACGCGTGTGCACGTTGCGCGTCCGACACATCGGCTGGGACACGTGCGCCGGCGACACGTTCGATCCAGGCGACGATCGCGGCGTCGAGCGCATCGACCAGGTCCTGCGCGATGCTCCGATAACGCGCTTCGGCTTCGACGACGCTCGGGTCGGAGTCGCCGACGCCGTCGGTCACTTCGCCGCGCGGGCGATGATCGGCGGCGGCGTGGCGGCGCTACACGACATGGTGATGCCGTTGCCGATCCCGATCCCGTTCGGCTTGCACGGCAGGTACTCCTTGCCCGGCAACGGAACCGTGTAGCGGTAGGTGCCGTCGGTGATCACGATCTCGTGGCCGACGAGTTTGGGGATGACGTTCAGGTTGTGGCCGTCGATCGTGGCGGTCAGGTACGTCCCCGTGAACGTCACCGTCGCGTTCAGGTAGTCGCCGAGATTCTTCGGCGACAGGTAGATCGTCGTCGTATACGGCGCAGTTCCACCGAGTTTGGCTTTGCCGGTCACGAGCTTGGCGCGATCGAACCGGAGGTTCTGTGACGTCACGATCAACGACGAGATGTTCACCGGCGCTGCCGAGATGTCGTCGAGGGTGATCGATCCGTTCCGCAGCTCACCGAGGATCAGGTAGTAGAACGCGGCGGGCGGAGCACCGCTCGCGACGCTCACGTGGCCGACGCCGAGCGTGTTGTTCTGGATCGAACGAGAGGTGACCCCGTTGACACACGCGCGGGTCCCGCCCTCGATCACGACCAGCAACACGATCACCCCGAACAGCTTGAAGATCAGGGGACGGATCTTGGACTTCGGTTTGATGCGTTTGGTGCGGGACGGTTGGAGCAGCACAGGTTCGGTCTATCGGCCGTCACGACGGTGATTCCAGATGTGACGCGCATCGATCCGGGACTTTTCAGCGAATCTCACGTTCCGTCCCCACAACGCCACGGAGCGCTCAGGAAGGTGCGGGTTGCAACGAATCCAGGCGGTCGTTCAGGTTGCCCGAACGCAAGCCTTCGAGGTCGACGCACACGTTCTCGAACCCGGCCCGCTTCACGATCTCGACGACCGCCGCCCCGGCATCGACGAGCCGGGCGAGATCGGCGAGGGGCACTTCGATTCGAGCGATCGGTCCCTCGTGGCGCACCCGCAACGCGTCGAACCCAAGACGCCGGATCCCCGCCTCGGCACGCTCGACCTCGCTGAGGTGCTCGAGGGTGACCGGCGTGCCGTACGGCAGGCGCGAAGCCAGACATGCCGCCGCGGGCTTGTCCCAGGTACGCAAGCCCAGGTCGCGCGAGATCGCCCGCACATCGTCCTTGGTGAGCCCGGCCTCGACCATCGGGAATCGTGCACCACGGCCGGCCGCCGCCTGTTGCCCGGGGCGGTGCGCACCCAGATCATCCAGGTTGACGCCGAGCACGACGGTCGCACCGAGTCGGCTCGCGATCGGGTCGAGCGCATCCATGAGCGCGCTCTTGCAGTGGTAGCAACGCATCGCGTCGTTGCGCCGATACGCCGCGTTCTCCATCTCGTCGGTGTCCACGGTCGAGAAGTTCCACCCGCGCTCGGTCGCCAGTGATCGTGCATCGGTCAACTCGTCGTCGGCGAGCGACGGCGACACGGCCGTCACGATGTGGGCGCGCTCGGCGCCGAGGGTGGAGTGCGCGACATCCGCGACGAGCGCCGAGTCGACACCCCCGCTGAAGGCCACGACGACCCGTTCGGACCGGGTGAGCACCTCACGCAGTGCTTCGAGTTTGATGTCGACGGTGGAAGCCGGTGCGCTCACGTCGGCGACAGTATCGGCGCTCGGTGCCGTTTTGCCACGTGAGCGGGCCGAACCGGGTCGTCCGGCCTAGGTCGCATGGTTCATTTCCCACCTGGGCACTCAAGGCCTCGATGGTTCAGGTCGAACTTCGAAGTGCTGACACCGACCGACACGTTCCAGCGAACCGATGCGGTGGCAACGAGGGAGGACGGTCACACCGGGGAGTGACCGGACGAGCGTGGGGCCTCGGCGAACCGGAGGGGGTCGCCGAGGC
>JAFDWI010000388.1 GCA_018268545.1 Actinomycetota bacterium | reverse complement strand
CGAGGAACCCATGTCCGAGATCATCGACAAGGCCAAGGCCGGCATCATCGCCGACAACCAGACGCACGAGGGCGACACCGGATCACCCGAAGTGCAGGTGGCCTTGCTCACCGCCCGGATCAGTCATCTGACCGAACACCTCAAGACCCATGCCAAGGACCACCATTCGCGGCGCGGTCTGCTCATGTTGGTCGGTCGGCGTCGGCGGTTGCTCGACTACGTCCGGAACAACGACGTCGAACGTTATCGAGCGATCGTCGCGAAGAACGGTCTGCGCCGCTAGGGCAGACCACGATCGGGACGGCTCCGAACCGGGGTCGTCCCGCTGTACCCACCGGGTGGCAATCCGCTCGGTGGCAATGTGACCGACGTGTCAGTTGTCAGTCGCCGATTGCTCGGTCCTTTGCCGACCGGGAGGCCGCCGACTGGGAACTGGCTCGGTCACTCCGAACGCACGGGGACGCCTTCGTCGCCCGCGCACAGCAACAAGGAGAACAATGGCTGACGCCATTTCCGTATCCGCACCCGTTTCGGGCACCGATGTCTCGTTGACGTTCGAGACCGGTCGGCTCGCCCCACAATCCCAGGGCGCCGTCGTCGTCTCGATCGGCGAGACCCGTGCCCTGGTCACCGCGAACGGTGCGTCGAGCACCCGCGAGGGAATCGACTTCTTCCCGTTGACGGTCGATGTCGAAGAGAAGGCCTACGCGGCCGGCAAGATCCCGGGCTCGTTCTTCCGCAAGGAGGGTCGCCCCAGCGACAACGCCGTGTTGACCTGTCGCCTGATCGACCGCCCACTGCGCCCGAGCTTCGCGGATGGCTACCGCAACGAGACCCAGGTGGTGGTCACCGTTCTGGGCGCCGACCAGGAGAACCCGTACGACATCGCCGCGATCAACGGTGCGTCGGCTGCGCTGATGATCTCGGGCCTGCCTTTCGACGGCCCGATCGGGGCCGTCCGGGTCGCCTACTCCGCCGATGGCGAATGGATTCCGCACCCGACGTTCCAGGACGAAGCCGAGTGCACGTTCCAGTTGGTCGTGGCCGGACGCGCCGTCGGCGACGACATCGCCATCATGATGGTCGAGGCCGGTGGCACCGAGCACGCGTGGGACATCTACGAAGCCGGTGCCCCGAAGGTCACCGAAGAGGTCATCGCCGGTGGGCTCGAAGCTGCGAAGACCTGGATCCGTGAATCGATCGAGTTGCAGCGGGCATTCGTCGCCAAGGCCGGATCTCGCGAGCCGCTGGAGTGGGAACCTCAGACCGACACGACCGACGAGATCGCCGCGGCGGTCGCCGAGGCCGGCGCGACCAAGCTCGCCGAGGCGAACGACAACGCCGACCGTCGGGCGCGTGACGCCGCGAACTCGGCCGTCAAGGCCGAGATCGTCGAGGCGTTGACCGGAGCGGGCAAGCCCTTCGAAGGCGCCGAGCGTGAGGTCAAGAACGCGATCAAGGCGTTGACGAAGAAGGTCATCCGCCAGCGTGTCGTGACCGAGGGTCGTCGCCTGGACGGCCGTGGCCTGACCGACCTGCGGGACCTGTCCGCCGAGGTCGGGGTGGTGCCCACCGCGCACGGTTCGGGTCTGTTCCAACGTGGCGAGACCCAGGTTCTGAACGTGCTGACCCTGGGCATGCCCAAGATGGACCAGCTGCTCGACACGATCGGGCCGGAGACCCACAAGCGGTACATGCACCACTACAACATGCCGCCCTATGCGAACGGTGAGACCGGGCGTATGGGCGGGACCAAGCGTCGTGAGGTCGGTCACGGTCATCTCGCCGAGATGGCGCTGCTTCCCGTCGTGCCGTCCAAGGAGGACTGGCCCTACGCGTTGCGTCTGGTGTCCGAGGTGATGTCGTCGAACGGGTCCACCTCGATGGCGTCGGTCTGTTCGTCGTCGATGTCGCTGATGGACGGCGGTGTGCCGATCAAGGCGCCGGTCGCCGGGATCGCGATGGGCCTCATCCACGAGGGCGATGCGTATCTGACCCTCACCGACATCCAGGGTGCCGAGGACGCGTTCGGTGACATGGACTTCAAGGTCGCCGGCACCGCCGAGTTCGTGACGGCACTGCAGCTCGACACCAAGATCGACGGGCTGCCCGCCGACGTGTTGGCCGCCGCACTCGCCCAGGCTCGTGACGCCCGCCTGAAGATCCTCGAGGTCATGGAGTCCGCGATCGCCGCGCCGCGCGACGACGTCGGCGAATCGGCCCCGAAGCTGATCAGTTTCGAGATCCCGATCGACAAGATCGGCGAGGTGATCGGCCCGAAGGGAAAGGTCATCAACGGCATCACGGCCGAGACGGGCGCGGATGTCTCGGTCGACGACGACGGCATGGTCGGCACGGTGACGATCGGTGCGGTCGACAAGGGTGCGGTCGCCGAGGCCGAGCGCCAGATTCGTCTGATCCTCGACCCGCCGACTGCCGATGTCGGCGCCGTCTACCAGGGTCGGGTCGTGAACATCACGAAGTTCGGGGCGTTCGTCAACATCCTCCCGGGCCGTGACGGACTGGTCCACATCTCCAAGATCGGCGGCAAGCGTCGCATCGAACGCGTCGAGGACGAGTTGAGTCTGGGCGACGAGATCGAGGTTCGCGTCGACGACATCGACCCGAACGGCAAGATCTCGCTGATCCCGACCGCGAACGACGCCGAAGGTGACTCGGACCGTCCCGCATCGGGTGGCCGCCGTCCCTCGGGTGGGCGTGACACCTCCGGCTCTTCGAGTGCGTCCTCGGACGTCGAGGTCGTGTCGTTCTCGGACGCCTTCGACTCGGAAGCTTCGGAGTCCTTCGGTGATCTGGGACCTTCCAGTGGTGCCGGCGATCGTTCGGACCGTGGTGACCGCAACGGCGGTGGCCGTCGTGGTGGCGGTCGCCGTCGCCGTTGAGCAACGTCTCGACCAGGTCATTCGTGGGTCCGGTGTTCGCACCGGGCCCACGGGTCGTTTTGGTCGGGCATGAAGCGGTCGGACACCGAATGTGTGCAGGACCGAATAGTGTTCGGGGCCGCGATCATCGGATGGGTGCCGTGAACTGCGGCCCGACAAAGGAGCGGACAATGGGTTTTCTCGACAAGGCGAAGCAGCAGGCGTCGTCGCTGGCCAACAAGGCGCAAGAGGGCATCAACCAGGGGCAGGCGAAGTTGGGTGATGCGCAGGCGAAACGGCATGCCAAGGAACTCTTGGCGGAACTCGGTGCGTGGGAGTGGGCGGCGGCTCAGGGGCGCGAGTCCGAGGTGGCCGCAGCGGAAGTCGCCCGGATCCGAGCGGAATTGCTCGCACATGAAGCCGAGCACGGTCCGATCGATCCGCCGAATGTCGCGGCGGAGCCGCAGCCCGAGACCGCGGCCGAGACCGCGCCCGAAGTGGGCACGGTCGAACCACCCGCCGCTGAGGTGGCTCCCTCGGCAGTTGACCCGGCGGCGCCGCAATCGTGAGCGGTTCGAGTTCCCCGCTGCGGGTCGCGGTGTTCGGCGCGGGCGGGCGAATGGGTGCCGAAGTCTGCCGGGCTGTCTGCGCAGCTCCGGGGATGGTGCTCGCCGCGGCGGTGGACCCGGGAGCGCACGGTTCGACGGTCGCTGAGGTCGCGGGCTGCGCCGGAGAAGCCGGGGAACTCGTGGTGGTGGGCGCGGCCGATGCGCTCGACGGTGACCGGGTCGATGTGGCCGTCGACTTCACCGTGGCTACCGCGGCCCGAGCCAATCTGGCGTGGTGCGCGAGCCAGGGCGTCCACGGCGTGGTGGGAACGACGGGGTTCGACGAGGCCGATTTCGATTCGTTGCGCAGATCGTTCACGTCGTCGGGGTGCCTCGTTGCCGCGAACTTTGCGATTTCAGCGGTGTTGATGATGCGTTTCGCTGCCGAGGCAGCGCCGTTCTTCGACTCGGTCGAGATCATCGAGTTGCACCACGACAACAAGCGTGATGCGCCATCGGGAACCGCGATCGCAACGGCTGACGCGATTGCCGCCGCGTCCAATCAATGGGCCGAGGATCCGACCGAGTCGATGATCCTTCCCGGCGCGCGCGGTGGATTCGGTCCGGGTGGCATCCCGATCCATGCTGTACGGCTCCGTGGGCTGGTCGCGCACCAGGAGGTGCTGTTGGGTACGACTGGGCAGTCCCTCACGATCCGTCAGGATTCCTATGACCGGACCTCGTTCATGCCCGGCGTGATCGCAGCCGTTCGTGCGATGCCGGGCCGGACCGGCCTGACCGTCGGCCTCGACAAGGTGCTGTTCGACTGATTCGGAGGATGCCGGTCCGCATGAGCGATCGTCGACGCCAGGCTCCGCGTCCGAACGTTCGACAATGACCATCAGACGGAGCAACGACGCGGCTGAGAGAGGCTTCTCGCGGCCTGGCCGCGCCAATCGGAGGAGGTAGCCTGACCGAGGTGAAGGTGATGCCGCTCGTTGATGACACGACCGACGAGATTCGTGCCATCGTCACGCGGCGCCTTCGGGCGATGACACCAGCCGAACGGTTCGCGAAATGCATCGAGATGACCGAAGCTGTTGAAGCGTTCACGGTCGCTGGCATCAAGGCCGAGAACCCGCTGATCGGCGACGCGGATCTCGTACGCGAGCTCGTTCGCCGCCGTTACGGATCGGCGCTCGCCGACGCCGCGTACGGGGCAACGAGTCGGGCCAGCCCGGCGTAACGGTGGCGAACGAACTTGTTGAGCTTGTTCTCCACGTCGTTGAGATACTCGAAGATCTCGGGATCCCGTACGCGCTCGGAGGGTCAATGGCGTCATCGGTGTTCGGTGAGCCGCGAGCGACGATGGATGTCGACATCGCCGTGAAGGTCGATGGTTCGACCATCGACGAGCTGCTTGGGTTGCTGTCAGAGAGGCTCTACGTACCCGAGGAAGCTGCGCGTCGCGCCTTGGAGGGCGGCGGATCGTTCAACGTGATCGACACCGAATCGGGTTACAAAGCAGACTTGTTCGTATTGGGCGACAACCTGCTCGACCGACGTCAGATCGATCGCCGAACCCGTGCTGCGGTCGGCGATCCAGATCACCCGGTCGACGTGACGGCGCCCGAAGATCAACTCCTTCGCAAGCTCGAATCGTTCCGCGCAGGCGGGGAGGTCTCGGATCGCCAATGGCGTGACGTCATTGGTCTGCTGAACGTGAGTGCGCAGCGAATGGACATCGACGACCTCACTCGGACCGCCGAACTCCTCGAACTCGACGACCTGCTCGATGAAGCACTTCGTCAATCGGGCACCAGCTGACCCAACCGGTGCGTCACGACGTTCGGGCCCGGACCATGGGGGTGCGGCCACAACACGGGACCGGACCGGTCGGTAGCATGCGGGTCACCACATCACCTACCGGGGGAAGCCTTGATGAAGATCTCCATGCCGCTCGACTATTCCGGCGGATTCGCCGAATCCGTCGCGAACGTCGCCCAGTTGGAGAAGGCGGGACTCGACCTGGTCTGGGTCGCCGAAGCCTACGGATTCGACGGCCCCTCGCTCATGGGCTACCTGGCCGCGAAAACCGAAACTGTCGAGATCGGTGCCGGCATCCTCCCGATCTACACCCGCACACCGTCGCTGATTGCGCAGACCGCCGCAGGCATCGATGCACTGTCGAACGGGCGGTTCGTGCTGGGGCTCGGCGCATCGGGACCCCAGGTGATCGAAGGCTGGCACGGCGTTCCTTACGACGCGCCCCTCGGGCGTACCCGCGAGATCATCGAGGTGTGCCGCACCATCTGGAAACGCGAGGAGCGCCTCGATCATCACGGGCGTTACTACACGATGCCGCTCCCCGATGGTCAGGGCACCGGGCTCGGTAAGCCCCTCAAGATCATCGCCCACCCGGTCCGCCCGACGATCCCCACGTGGGTCGCTAGCCTGGGCCCCAAGAACGTCGAGATGACCGCCGCGAT
>JAFDWI010000387.1 GCA_018268545.1 Actinomycetota bacterium | reverse complement strand
CGGTTTTCTGTCGCTCGTCCATCCGCCGTCGACCGAACCGTTGTTCGCGGCCGGGGGCATCTGGCCTGCCGCGTTCGTCGTGTCGGTGGTGGGCGCCGCGTTGTCGATGATCTTCGACGTCCGGTGCATGACGATCCGGCGGTGGGGTTGGGTTCTCGGTCGGATCACGTTGGTCTCGGTCGGGCGCCTTCCACTGGTGCTGTGGATCCATCCGGACACCGACCCGCAGTTGTGGTTGTTCGCCTGGTCGGTGATCCCGTTGGTGGCGACCGGCGTGATCGGGGCGCCGCTCGCGAACCGGCTGTCGGGCGGGCACAACCGCCTGCGGCCGAGGCCGCGTGCCACCGCTGCGATGATCCGGTACTCGGCGGTGAACTTCGTGTCGACGATCGGGTATCAGGCGCCGTACTTCGCGCTCCCGGTGATCGTGCTCGCCCACGTCGGGGCCGACACGAACGCCGCGTTCTACGTCGCGTGGGGGGTCGTGTCGACGACGTGCTGGATCCCGTATGCGATCGGGCAGGCCCTGCTCGCCGAAGGCGGCAAGGAGGGCCACGCGATCCACGGTCAGGTGCGGATGGCGTTGCTGATCGCGATCGCGATCATGGGTGTGGCCTCCGTCGCGGCTTTTCTCGGCAGCGGCATCATCACCGTCGTGTACGGCAAGCAGTACGCGGATGCTGCGAAGATCCTCCCCGAGATGATGCTCGCCGGCGTGCCGTGGGCGATCTCGTCGTTGTACCTGACCGAGGCCCGCGTGCTGCACCGCCACGTGTCGACGGTGTTCATCACCACATCGCTCACCCTCGCGATCATCGTGCCCGCGCTGTACCTCGTGCCCCATGCCGGGATCGAGGGCGCGGCCCATTCCTGGTTGTTCGGCAACGTCGTCGGGATGGTCGTCGCGTTGATCGCGCATTTCCTCGGAGATCGGCTCGGTCACTCGTCGGCATCACTGCTCGGTGATGCGATCTCGGGGGTCGAGGCGCACGTGGTCGCCGTCGAAGCGACCCACACCACCTGACCGGTTCGTCGCCGATCGACCGGTCGCGTTCCGGGCAACACCTCAGCGGGTTCGCGGCGCACCGGCGGAGACTGGGAGACTGCGAGCCGTGAACTTCGCGGAGATGATGACGCTGGCACCGCACGGCCCCGACACCTTCGTGGGCGCCGGGCCGACGTACCCCTGGGGTGGCCTCTACGGCGGACAGATCGTGGCGCAGGCTCTGCGCGCCGCTGCCGCGACGGTCGATCCGCAGTTCCGGGTGCATTCGTTGCACGCGTACTTCATCCGGCGTGGTGACCAGGACGCGCCGATCCGTTTCGAGGTCGACCGGTTGCGCGACGGGCGCTCGTTCGTGACCCGGAACGTCGTGGCCCGCCAGGCGGTTGGTGCGATCCTGCAGATGTCGGCGTCGTTCCAGGTGGACGAGGCGGGACCGATCGTCGAGCGCGCGACGCCGCCGGTCATCGCGCCACCCGATCAGGTGACCTCGACGAAGTGGTCGACGATGGTCGACGTGCACAAGGTCACCGAACCCGGTCACATCACCAACTGGTTCCGCATGACCGACGCGATCGGTGACGACCCGTTGTTGCAGGCCTGTGCGTTGGCGTACGTGTCCGACGATGTTCCCTGCGACACGGTCGCGTCCCAGCATCCCGATGCGCGCCCCGACGGTGGCGACGAGTCGGACCCGGATCATTCCTGGATGGTTGCGAGCCTCGATCATGCGATCTGGTTCCACCGGGCGCCGACGGTCGACGAGTGGCTCCTGACCGACACGTACTGTCGCGGGTTGTTGTCGTCGCGGGGACTCGCGGTGGGCAACGCGGTCGACGGGGACGGGAACCACGTGGCGACCTTCGCCCAAGAAGTCCTGGTCCGCCACCGGGTGTGAGGCGTCGGCCGGATGCCCGGTCGGTCGGTTCGGGTCGTTTCCGGATGTGACCAGAACGTGTTGCAATAAGCTCCGGCCATGACCGACCACGACAAGCTTTTCATCGGCGGCGAATGGATCGACCCGGCGGGCCGCGAGGTGATCGAGGTGCGATCGCCCTACTCGAACGACCACGTCGGTGCCGTTCCCGAGGGCACGAACGCGGACATCGACGCCGCCGTCGCCGCGGCTCGGACCGCGTTCGACGACGGGCCGTGGCCGCGTCTGTCGCCGCAGGAACGTGCCGAGGTCATGCAACGCCTCGCCGACCTGTACGGCGCGCACCTGGACGATTTCGCGACGATCATCACCGCGGAGATGGGGTCGCCGATGCTGTTCTCGCAGATGGCCCAGGCGCCGATGCCACAGCTGATGTTGCAGTATTTCGTGGATCTGGCCCGCACGTTCGAGTTCGAGGAGCGCCGGGACGGCCTGTTCGGTCCGATGCTGGTCCGCAAGGAGCCGGTCGGGGTGGTCGGGGCGATCGTGCCGTGGAACGTCCCTCAGTTCGTGTCGATGTCCAAGATCGCACCCGCGCTGGCGTCGGGGTCGACGATCGTGATCAAACCGGCACCCGAGACGCCACTGGACATGTTCCTGCTCGCCGAGTTGATGGACGAGGCGGGCGTCCCGGCCGGCGTGTTCAACGTGGTGCCCGGGGGTCGCGAGGTCGGGGAGCATCTGGTCACCCACCCGGGCGTCGACAAGATCGCGTTCACGGGTTCCACCGCGGCGGGGCGTCGCATCGCGTCGTTGTGCGGCGAGGCACTCAAGCGGTGCAGCTTGGAGTTGGGTGGCAAGTCCGCCGCGATCGTGCTGGCCGACGCCGACATTTCCACGACCGTTCCGGGATTGGAGTTTTCGGGTCTGATGAACAACGGCCAGGCGTGTGTGGCCCAGACCCGGATCCTCGTGCCACGCAACCGCGAGGACGCCTGGGTCGAGGCGATCGGGGCGATGGCGGAACGCCAGATCGTCGGCGACCCGACGGATCTGTCGACGACGTTGGGGCCGCTGGTCGCGGAGCGCCAACGCGACCGGGTCGAGGGCTACATCGAGATCGGCCGGTCCGAAGGCGCCCGGCTCGTCGCCGGTGGCACCCGCCCGGACATCGACACCGGCTGGTTCGTGAACGCAACGGTGTTCGCCGGGGTCGACAACTCGATGCGGATCGCACAAGAGGAGATCTTCGGTCCGGTGTTGTGCGTGATCCCCTATGACGACGAGGCCGAGGCGATCGCGATCGCCAACGATTCGGACTACGGGCTCGCCGGGTCGGTGTGGACGGCCGATGCCGATCACGGGCTCGACGTGGCCCGCCGGGTGCGGACCGGGACGTTCGGGATCAACCAGTACCTGATGGACTTCTCGTCGCCGTTCGGCGGGTTCAAGGCATCCGGATTGGGGCGCGAGTTCGGTCCGGAAGGCCTGTCGGCGTACCTGGAGGCCAAGTCGATCGCGCTGCCGGCCGGCTGAACGGCGAAACGACGAACGAACCGCCGCACGGCCGATCCGTCGACCCGATCACCGACGAGCAACCGAACGACCCAACGGCCGCAGCGCCCCACCAACGAAGGCGACGCCGCCATGTCGATGCTCGTCCTCGCCGCCCGCATCACCCGCACGACCTGACTGCCTGACGCGTGCAAGGGCGGCATCGCGCGGGAGGCGTGCGAGGCCTCGCGGCGCCAGGTCACGCGGAGAAGATCGGCTCAGGCGCCGTTGTCGGGGCAGGTTTCGTCGGTCTTGACGACCTCGAAGGTCACGCCGGTTTCGGCCGTGAACTTGCTGCCCGCGGGCGGGTCCTGGGCGCACACCTGCCAGTTCTGATGGATGATCGGCCGCCGCCCCTGCCCTCCGGCGTCGCTCACCCTGACCGGCACCACGGCGCCGTCGGTGACAGATTCGATGTCGGACTTGGCGGCGCTCAAGGTGTTGCCGACCTCGTCGGGCACCGTCCACACACCGGGTTGCCCGGGCGGTGGCGTGGTTCCGGGAGCGACGGTGGTGCCAGGCGTGGTGCCGGGTGTGGTTGACGTCGTCGGCGCCACGGTGGTCGTCGAGACGGCCGTCGACGGAGGCGACGTCAGCGTGGTCGTCGAGACCGACGCCCCGCGCGAAGTCGAGGTCCGTGATTGCAGCGCGAACCGGACCGAGAGCGCGACGACGGCGACCAGCGCGACGAAGACCCAGACCCATTTGCCGCCGATGTAGTCGGCGACGCGGTGGGGTGTGCGCTCACCGGGACGGCGCGATTGTCGGGCCACCGATCTCCTCAGGGCATCTGGGCGTATCCGCGCACTCCATTGTGCTCGACCGGGGCGCGGGAGGGACGACCGACGAGTCCGCATTGTCGTCGGATGCGACCGGCGTTCGACCTCTCGCGAGTTCGTTCACCAGATCGTCGACACGTCTCCCGTCGACCTGGCATAACTTCGGATGCGTCGGTCTTTGGTGATCAGGGGCCGTGACGTGACCTGCGCGGACCCATACGGAATCCGATCCGCCGGATCTCCGTGGAAGTCCTCCAGCGTCGAAGCGATCGCAGCCACATCCGAGCCGAAGTCGACGAGGTCGACCGACGGCGCAGCGAACAGATCCGCTGCCCTCCGAGGAATCCTGCCACCGATCTGGCGATGGATCGTCGTGGATTCCGACACACCACCACCCGAGTTCATCGCGTGCCTGCTCGAAGCGTCGACGGGCTGGTTCGGCGGGCCCCTCTGACACCGGCGGGTGGCGCGCCTGCAAGGATCCTCCCCATGCCCACACTCGAAACCCGCGACGGCATCCATCACCTGAACCTCGGCGACGACGAGAACCGGTTCGGCCCCGACTGGCTGACCGCCGTGGAGGATGCCCTCGACCGCGTGATCGACGACCCCGCCCCGCTGGTGACCGTCGGGGTCGGCAAGTTCTACTCCAACGGGCTCGACCTCGCCTGGGTGGCCGAACACCCCGACCAGCTCATCTCCTACGCCGCCCGGGTCGAGCGCCTGTTCGCCAAGGTGCTCACCATCGGCGTTCCCACCGTCGCCGCCGTCAACGGCCACGCGTTCGGTGCCGGGGCGATGTTCGCGATCGCGCACGACTGGAGGGTCATGCGCCGCGATCGCGGCTTCTTCTGTTTCCCCGAAGTCGACATCGCCATCCCCTTCACCCCCGGGATGTCCGCGCTCGTCCAGGCAAAGGTCACCCCGCGCACCGCCGTGGACGCGATGACCACCGGGCGGCGTTTCGCGGGCCCCGACGCACACGCGGCCGGCCTCGTGGATGCCACCGCCGACGAAGACGGGCTGCTCACCGCCGCCGTCGGGCTCGTTGACGACCTGCGCGCCAAGAACGCCGTCACCCTCGGAACCATCAAGTCCCGCATGTACGCCGAGGTCGTCGCCCGCCTCGGCGCGCACCGCCCGACACCCGACGATCCGGCCTGAGCATCCGAGGTCACAACGGACGACGGTCGCACCTCCCGCCGTCCCGGTTTGTGTGCCACCGCAAGATCACGTTCCGTCGCATCGATCCCCGCACCCGATCGTTCTTCCTTGCCATCCATGTTTCTTCCTTCCTAGGATGATTCCGTGGCAGTGAACATCAAAGACCCGGAAACGGATCGCCTCGCCCGAGAACTCGCCTCGGTGACCGGCGAGACCATCACCGAAGCCACCCGTCGAGCCATCGAAGAGCGTCTCGCCCGCGTGCGCGCACGAGCCCTCGTCGAACCCCGTGCCGATGCGATCCGCGACCTCATCGAGCGGGGCCGCACCCGACCGTTCCTCGACGACCGAGACGGCGACGCGATCCTCGGCTACGACGCCGTCGGCCTTCCCGCATGACCGTCACAGTCGACACATCCGCACTCGTCGCCGTGGTACTCGGCGAACCCGATGCCGAACGGTACGCATCGGTGTTGACGCGACACGCCGGCGACATCACCGTGAGCGACGTCACCCTCGTCGAGGCATCGATCGTGCTCATCGCCAGGCAGGGTGATGTCGCCCGCGACGAGCTCGACCGGCTTGTCGAGCTCGTCGGCGCCGTCGCCGTCGCCGTCGACTCGACGCAATGCCACGCCGCGGTCGCCGCATGGCGACGCTTCGGGAAAGGTCGTCACCAAGCCGGGCTGAACCTCGGGGACTGCTTCTCGTATGCGCTCGCCAAGACCACCGGAACCTCGTTGCTGTACAAGGGCGACGACTTCACCCAAACCGACATCGCGGCCGCGCTCTGAGAACGCACGCCAATCGGCATTTTCATCGAGGGTGGTCGCTTGATCGGTCCAAGCCACGGCAGCACACGAGGAGCGGTCCTCCATCATGAGCGATTCCGACATCGATCACTTCGGCCCGATCGACTTCTTCGTCGTCGAGTTCCCCGATGGGGAGCCCGTTGCCGGCGGGTTCGAAGCGCTCCTGGAGTTGGTGGACGCGGGCATGATCCGTGTGCTCGACCTGGAGCTCGTCCGCCGCTCCGGCTCGACGGTCGAGCGGGTCGAGATCGCTTCGTTCGACGAGCCATCCGTGGCGGTGTTCGACGGGGCGTCGTCGGGGTTGCTCGACGAGGACGACCTCGGCCAACTCGCCGACGAGATCGGTGACGGCTCGCTGGCCGCCGTGTTCGTCTATGAAGAGCTCGCGGTGCTGTCGGTGTTCGACGCGTTCGAGGCCGCTGGAGCACACGTGACCAGTGAGGGCCACCTGAGCGTGGTGGAACTCGTCGACGCCCTCGATTCGTCCGAAAACGCCTGACCACCTCCCGACGACCAGGAGCATTCCGATGGGCCTTCTCAAAACCGCCGCACGAGTCAGCGTCGCAAGTTCGGTCCACGGCCGGGTGCAGCGCCGCCAACAACAACGCTGGGCCGCCCAAGATCAGATGGCAGCGGCCTCAGCCGCACCGCCGCCACCGCCCGTCGCCCACGCCCCGACGCCTCCCGCCGGCGCACCGGCCGCACCGGCCGCACCGGACATGAACGAGAGCTTGGCGCAGCTCAAGCAACTCGGCGAGTTGCGCGACGCCGGCATCCTCACCGATGCCGAATTCGAGGCAAAGAAGGCCCAGATCCTCGGCTGAACCACCGCTGCGGTCTCATGTCTCGCCTCGACGTGATCGACACGATGCCGGAGATTCGCACCATCGACCTGACCGGCGATCCCACTCGACGCGAGGACCTGTTCGGACTGCTCGACGCCATGGCCGAACCCGAAGCCCGCCTGAGCGTCGACCAACGCATGTCGGGCATGCGGGTCGGACGATTGCGCGAGCTGCTCGGTATCGACGTCGGCGAGCCCGAGTAGACCCAGCGACTCCCGGCACACGCCGCGGACTTCACACATCGACGCCCGGTCGGAGTCCCGGCTACAGGCAAGCTGCCGGGCAAGCCCGTCTTGTCACGTTGGAATTGCGTGACGCCACACAGGGCGCGATCCGTTTGCCGGGCAGCCCGAGCCCACGTTGGTCCGGCGCGGGCCGCCGGCACTTCGAGGCCGGGGAGCGAGTTGCGCTCGGCGGAGCAGTACGCTGTGCACGATTCGCGGCGGCGCATCGAGCGCGTCTCGGGCCGCTCGATCGGCCGGGAATTTTCCGCACCGATCATGACGTTCGATCTGCACGCACTGCAGAGCAGTTCTCCGATGAAAGGTCCGACGATCGTGATGAGGACACTGAACCGGCCGGTCCGTGCAGTCGGGCGGGCCGTGTGGAGTCGACCGACCACCGGCGGGTTGATCGGCGCGGTGGTGTTCTGGGCGATGTCGCTCGTCCCCACGCTCATGCCCCGCACCGCGGTGACCCAGGCAGCGATGTCGGGGCTGTGCCTCGCGATCGGTTACGGACTGGGCACGCTCGTCGGCGCACCCGTCCGCGCGATCCTGGCTCGAACGGGACGGACCCCGAGTGATCGAGTTCGAGGTTTCGTCCGCCGTGGCGTCGTCGTCGCCGCGGCGGTCGTCGCCGTTGTCGGCGCGGCCTTCTGGGTGGCGAGCCAACGTCATCAGCGTGCCGCGTTGACGATGGGTCCGCTTCCGGTGAGCGCGGTGATCGTCCTGGTCCCACTGAGCTTGTTGCTCGCCGGGGTGTTCGTGGTGATCGGCCGCGCGTTGCGGGGCGTGACGCGTCTCGTCGCCCGGGGTTTCGCCGTGATCATCCCGCAACGAACCGCGAGCCCGTTGGCCGTCGGCCTCGTCGTCGTGCTCGTCGTGTTCGTTGCGTGGCCGGCGCTCCGGGGAACGTTCGACTCATGGGCGAACTCGTCGTTCAGCATCACCGACGCCTCGACCACGCCAGGCACCCATCGACCCGATGCCCCGACCGTCTCGGGGAGCCCCGCGTCGCTGGTTCGCTGGGACGACCTGGGACGTCAAGGTCGCGACTTCGTCGCCGACGCCACCCCGAAAGCCGAGCTTGCCAAGGTCGACGGCGTTGCAGCGGATGAAGTGACCTCACCGATCCGTGTGTACGTCGGGCGCCAATCCGCCGCCTCAAATGACGCCCGCGCCACGCTCGCGGTGCGCGAATTGGAGCGTACCGGTGCGTTCAAGCGCAAGGTGTTGGCCGTGGTGACCGCGACGGGAAGCGGATGGGTCGACCCGGATGCCGCCAAAGCCCTCGAAGCGCTCTACGGCGGTGACACCGCCATCGTCTCCCAGCAGTATTCGTTCCTGCCGAGCTGGATCGCGACGTTGCTCGAACCGGACGCATCCGGTGAAGCCGGGTCGGCGTTGTTCGAAGCAGTCCACGCCCATTGGGCGGCGCTCCCCGCGGCGTCGCGCCCCAAGTTGCTGGTGTTCGGGTTGAGCCTGGGTAGTTTCGGCACCGAAGCCGAGTTCGCCGGGCCGACCGCGCAGGCGTCGCTGGCGAACCTCACCTCACGCACCGACGGCGTCCTGCTCGTCGGGCCGACCGCGAGCAACCCGATCTGGCGACAGCTCACCGACGGGCGCGACTCGGGTTCGCCGGTGTGGCGTCCAGTGTACGGGGGAGGCACGGTCGTCCGTTTCGACGGACGTTCACTCACGCTGCAAGGCATCGACGACGATTGGCGTGCGCCGCGGGTGCTCTACGTGCAGCACCCGACCGATCCGGTCACCTTCTGGGACGAATCGTGGTTCTGGCGCAAACCCGAGATCATGCGGTCGCCCCATGGTGAGGCGGTGGTGGCCCGCACGTGGTTCCCGATCGTCTCGGGGGTGCAAGGCGTGTTCGACCTGATGGCCGGGTTCGGTGCCCCGCCAGGGTTCGGCCACGATTACCGGCTCGACTATGTGCGGGCGTGGGCCCAGGTCGCGCCACCATCGGGCTGGACCGACGCGAAGACCGTGGCGCTCGAGGCACGCCTGCATTCGTGACCACTTCGGGGACAACGCACCGGGCCGGCCCGCTCCCACTGCTCATCGCGCTCGTCGCAGTCCTGACCGCCACCAACATCGCGCGATCCTCGGTCGTCCCACACGGCGCCCACTTCTTCTTGAACGTGGCGTTGGCGGCCGGCGTCGTGGCCGCTGCCCATTTCATGGGCGGCTTGGACGCCGCAGCGCTGGGTGTGTCCCGGCGGAGTCTCGGTGCGGGTTTGCGATACGGTGCCGGCGCGTTCGGGCTCGTCGTGGTTGTCGCGGCCGTCGCCGCAGCACTTCCGGCAGGCCGCCACGCGCTCGATGTCGATGACGCACACGTCACCGCGGGCAGCCTCGCGTTGCGCGTCGGTCTGATCATTCCCGTGGGCACGGTGATCGTCGAGGAACTGATCTTCCGGGGTGTCCTGCACGGGCTGCTCACCCGGGCATTTTCGCCCCTTCGGGCATGGATGATCGGAGCGATGTTGTTCGGTGCGTGGCACGTGTACCCCGCGTGGCGGGCCGACGGTGCCGCCGCCGCGATGGGGACGTTCGTGGCGACGACGATCGCAGGCGTGATCTTCGTGTGGCTCCGGGTCCGCTCCGATCACGTGGTTGCTCCGATGCTCGCGCACCTGGCGACCAACACCGTGCCCTTGACCACCGCATGGCTCCTCGCGCACTGACACCCGGGGATCGCCGCGGGGAGATGGAGACCGGCTGGGTCGAGGCCGATGTGGGCCGCGAGTCACACCGGGAGCAGCGACCCGACGGCGTAGGTCACGAGCATCGCAACCAGGCCGATGCCCACGGTTCGCGCCAACGTGCGCCCATAGGGAACCTGCCCCCACCGTCCGGCGATGAACGACGTGACGCTCAACGAGCACACCACGGCCACCATGGTCGACCGCACTCGCCACGGCGCGGGCGCGAAGATCGAGGCCACGACCACCACGGCCGCTCCGATCGCAAACGCGATCGCGGCCGTCGACGCCACCAGCAACGGCCGGGTCAGCGGCGCGTCGACGTCGACACCATGATCGATCTGGGCGTGCGCCGCGACCGCATCTTTGGCGGTGAGTTCCTCGGCGACCCGCCTCGCGAGTTGTTCGCTCAACCCTTTGGCGCGGTAGTGGTCGGTGAGTTCGGCAAGTTCTTTGGTGGGCGAATTGCCGAGGCGACGACGTTCCGCCTCGATGAGTTCGAGGACGGCGTCGCGTTCGGCCGCTGCTTCGGAAAATCGGACGGACCCCATCGAGATCCCACCGGTGATCATCGCCGCGAGTCCGGCAACAAGGACCGCGTCGACACCGACCCCCGAGCCGAGTAGCCCTTCAATGACGCCGGCAGTGGCGATGATGCCGTCGTTGGCATCGGCGACGAACATCCGGAGTCGAAGGCGTTCCGAATCGCGCGCTCTCCGCCCACCGACGGTGCCCGCCGGGGCGGAACTCGGGCCGGCCGTCACGACACCGCCCGAACACGACTGCCGAGACGATCGAGCCAGTAGGCGGCCAATGCTCCCGACGCGACCGCGAAGCCGACCGCGGCGACACACGTCAGCCGCGCCGGAGTCGGTCCCCCCACGGTGAGGACCATCGCGATCGCGAACGGGAGCGACATGGCCCCCGCCTCGCTCCCGGTTTCGGGGCCCGCACCATCTTCGGGACACGCGCCACCGTGTCGCTCGTCGCTCACTCGGCGGTGCCCACGCGCCCCGTTGCCATCCGAGCAACGTTACCCGTCGGTTCGTCGTTACCCGGTCACCGCCGCGACCGTTTCGGACCACACGATCCCACCGGCTCGCAGCCGCATGTCGAACTCGAGGTACGCACCACCCAGCATCGTGCCCACGCCCAACCGATGGACCGGATCGACCGCCGAACGGGTCGGATAGGTGACCGACACCGGTCCCGTGAAACGCAATGGATCGCCCCAGGCGTCGGTGTGCATGGCCAGGTCGCCGTACCAACGGACCAACTCGTGTACCGCGGTCCCACCCGGCGGGCCGGGCAGATGCCGCAACGAATAGAACGGTGTTCCCGGCGCGATGAGCGCGTCGACGAGCGTCGCATCCAGGCGTTCCACCGGTGCGACGACCACCCGCGCGAGATCGCACGATCCCGGTCGGGCGAGGGTGCCCACGACCGCTTCGGCAGCGGCCTCGACCGTGATCGACGCGAGCTTCTTGGGTGCGCCGAGCAGTTCGCGGCCCGCAGCGAGCGCGGCGTCGTTCGTGACGTAGATGGAGGGGATGTACATGCCGGCCGCGCCCTCGTCGTCGGTCACCCGCAGCAACGACACGTACTCGCAATAGGGTCCCAGCGTCGACATGCCGTAGTCGGCGACCAACACCGCACCGATCGCCGGTTCATCCAGGTGCAGACCGCGGGGAACGAGGTCGTCGACCGGTTCGGTGAGCGTGAACGCGGCGAGTACGGCCTTGCAACCCCAGTATTCGATCCCGCGTTCGGTATCGATCCGGAACAGCGGCGCGTCGAGCGGTGTGGAGGTCTCGGTCACCATTTCGCCATCATCTCCTCTGCGTCGTAGGTGTCGGATTCGTAGTTGTCGATCAGGTCACGCGCCGCGTCCAGTGCGAGCACCTCGAGGGTGCCGTCCTCGATCAACAGGCATCGCGCGTCGCGGAACAACTTCTCGATCAACGAGTCGCGGTGCAGACCGATCGCACCGTGGACCTGCAACGCGTCGTGGGCGACGTCGAAGGCGAGCCGTTTGGTGAGGATCTGTGCGGCACGCGCATGCCGCGGGGATGCACCCGACGCGGTCGGGCTCGCGCCAGGCAGGTTCGCCCGGGTGAACCCGAGTGCGGCCCGCGCGTACGCACGAGCGGTCTCGACCCGTTCGAACATCGCATACAACGTGAGCTGGATGTTCTTGTGCCGAGCGATCGGCGCGCCACCCTGGACCCGGGAGCGGGCGAACGCGAGCGCCTCTTCGAAAGCGGCGCGGGCGACGCCCACCGCGACGTTCGCGATCACCGAGCTCGTCAGGCACAACAGCTGGTCGAGGAACATCGGATGGAACGACCCCGGCGGTACGAGCACCGCTGCGTCGGGCAAGAACACCTCGCTGAAGAAGATCTCGCCCTGGGGGTCGTCGCGCACACCGAGCATGTCGGCGACCGGACCGCGGCCCACGCCCGGTTGGTCGAGGTCGACGATCCCGAACAACCCGTCGATCGGTCCGCCGTCGGCACCGGCGCGGGCGTGGACGGCGGCATGTGTGGCGATCGGGCCGGAACTGACCCAGGCGGACTTCTGCCCGGTGAGCAACCAGCCACCCTCGGTTCGGGTCGCGACCAGTTGTGCCCGCCCGTAGTCGGCGGCCGCCGGGTCCCGAAGGGTGAGGGCGTCGCTGCCGTGGTCGGGTTCGGTGATCGCCCAGCACCCGTGGAACGCGCCGGTCGTGTCGTCGACCCACGGGGTCATCAGTTCGGACTTCAGCTCATCGGAGCCGAAGTCCGCGATCGCGATGACCGGCAGCAGGTCGACCAGGAACGCCGTGGCCAACCCGAGACTCCCCCAACCGAGTTCCTCGAGCAGGATCGACTGGGTGATCGCACCGACCGGTTCGGCCGGGCCACCCGCCTCGGGCGGCAACACGATCCGGTGGTAGTCGAGTTGTCTGAGGGTGGTCATCACCTCGAAGAACGGTGACCCGGGCGCGATGCGATCTCGGGGCGCCATGGAATCCAACGCGCGGGCGGCAGGGCGGATGACCTCGACGGCGACGCGATGCACCTCGGCGCGCAAGGCGCGGTCGGCTTCGTCGGTCACGCCGATGTCGAGATGAGAACCGTCCCGGTTCGTCCCCATGTCGCCGACGGTAGGCCCGTCTCACCACGACGGTCAGGGCCCAAGGTCCGTGCCCGATGTCGCCTGGACGCCGCTCAGGGGTGGTCGTTGCGCGCGGCGTGCGCGCCACGTCGACGACGGCCTACCAAGAGCACGACGACACCGACGAGCCCGACGATCATCACGAGCGCGGAGGCCGCGGCCCTGCGGCGGCGCTGCGCGTGCGCGCGGGCACACGGGTGATCCGCGAGGTAGAACCCGTCGATGAACGCGTGCTCGGGCCCGTTGCCGAGCGCGGCCCCGCACCGGACCGCGTAGTGGGTCGTGTGTCGGGTGGCGTGTGCCGCCGGGGCACCACCGGGGATCGCGGTGGCTTCGACGGTGCCGGTCACGCTCAACGGAGCGAGCGCGCCCGCAGCGACTCCGATCGCCCCGGCGATGAACACGACCGCCGCGACGACGAGCGCCACCGTCGAGCGTGCCTCCTCGCGACTCGCGGAGCACACGGTCTATGCAGTGGTGCGCCGCTTGCCGGCCGGGGTCTTTCCGGCGCGGCGGTCGGGAGACGCTGCCTTCGGTGCGGCCTTGCCCGGGCGGGTCGCCTTCGTTGCGGTCTTGCGCGGGCGGGTCGCCT
>JAFDWI010000386.1 GCA_018268545.1 Actinomycetota bacterium | reverse complement strand
CCTCCCGAAGTTCGCCCATGCGCAGCCGCCCCGCCCCCAAGAACTCGAGTGTCGGGGCGTCAAGTGCGCAATGCGCACTTGAGCGCGCTGCATTCCGCGAGTGTTGCCACTGTGGGTGAACTTCGTTCTTTGCACGCTCGAGCGCTTCAGCCGCGAACCCGCGTGCAAAGAATGATCGGACACGTTCAGCGAGGCAGTTCGCGTGCCTGCCACGGCGGGGTTCGTCGCTACGGCCATGTCGACGGTCGGTAGCCTCGCCGGTCATGGATCTTCGACTGGACGGAAAGGTCGCGCTCGTCACGGGGGCGTCCCGTGGGATCGGGCTCGCGACGGCGCAGGCGCTCGCAGAATCGGGTGCGACGGTGATGTTGTCGTCGCGCAAGCAGGACGCGCTGGAGGCCGCCGCGGCGACGATCGACGGAACGACCGGGGTGTTCGCAGCGAACGCCGGTGACCCGGACGCCGCGGCAGCATGTGTGGCCGCGACCGTGGAGCGATTCGGGGCGGTCGACATCCTCGTCAACAACGCCGCCACGAACCCGTACTTCGGCCGAGCGATCGACATCGACCTGCCCCGCTACGACAAGACGTTCCAGGTGAACCTGCGCGGGATGCTCGTATGGACCCAGGAGGCCTACCGGGCGTCCATGACCGAGCACGGGGGCACGGTCATCAACCTCGCGTCGATCGGTGGCATCATCGTCGAGGCGGGAATCGGGATCTACAACACGACCAAGGCGGCGGTCATCCACCTCACCAAGAGCCTCGCCCACGAGCTCGGCCCCGACGTGCGGGTGAACGCGATCGCACCGGGGCTGGTCAAGACCGACATGGCCCGGACCCTGTGGGAGGCCAACGAGGAGGCGATCGCCCGGCATCTTCCATTGCGACGCCTCGGCGACCCGTCCGACATCGCGTCCATGGCCGTGTTCCTCGCCTCGGACGCGGCGTCGTGGATCACCGGTCAGACGATGGTCGTGGACGGCGGCGCCACTCTCGGCTCGATCACCTGATGCACGTCACAGGCAACGTCAGACCCTCGGTATGACCGGTTATACTCGGGCTTGATGAAGACCGCCGTGTCCCTGCCCGACGAGCTGTTCGACGATGCCGAACGTCTGGCCGACCAGCTCGGTTTGAGCCGCTCCGAACTGTACGCCCGCGCATTGAGCAGCTTCCTCGAGACCCAGGAAGACGACCCGGTCACCGCGGCGCTCGACGCACTCGCGGACGAGGTCGACGGCCACGACGTGTCGCCCGCCGTGGGCCGTGCGCTCATCGACGCGCACCTCTGGGAGTGGTAGCCCGAGGCGAGATCTGGTGGGTCGACTTCGGCGACCCGATCGGTTCGGAACCTGCCTGTCGGCGACCCGCGCTCGTCGTCTCCTCTGATCGGTTCAACCGGTCACGCATCGCCACGGTGATCGTCACCGCAGTGACCAGCAACCTGCGCCTGGCGACCATGCCCGGAAACGTCGAGGTCGAAGCCGGCGACGGCGAACTGCCCAAGGCCGGCGTGGTCAACGTGTCCCAGACCCTCGTGGTCGACCGATCCCGCCTGATCGAACCGATCGGAACCCTGCCGGGGCCGTTGCTCCGCCGTGTCGACCGTGGCCTCCGTCTCGTCCTCGCTCTGTGACACAGTCGGTGAGTCGAAACGCGGAGGGGACCGCGGCGCCCGTCACACGCCGCCCTCAGCCGCTCAGCACCGCTCGGGAGATGAGCACGGCGCCGATACCGCACAGCCCGCTGAGATAGAGCATGCCGGTCGCCGACGCGGCCTTGGAATGTTCACGATCGGCCAGGATGACCCGGGCGATGATCACCAGGACCCCGGTCGTGAGCGCGCACATCGCCCACATCCATCCCAGGATCCCGGCGTAGCCATCGTCGATCATCCCGTCCAGGACCGACACCATGCCGGTCGGGATCAGCATCACGCCGATCTCGAACGGCCAGACGATCAACAACGCGGTCGTCGCGAGCTCCAGCGGCCCGCGGCCCAGGTACGGCTTCGCCAACATGCGGTGGCCGAACACGAGCGTGAACGTCAACCCGCCGAGTGCAGCCGCACCGACCACATACCGGGCGACCGCAAGCACGGCCGGGCCGCCTGCGTCGAGCGCCCCGAGGATCACGGCGACGGCACCGGCCGCGGCGGCGAACCCGTCGAGTCGATCGGCCGACCGGGTCGCTGCATCGGGGCGACCCGCATCGAACTCGCCCGACACCTTCGCCCGGCGATGTTCGGTGATCGACGTCGCCAACGCAACACCGGTGACCACCACGAGCACGCCGATGGCGACATCACGGCCAGGCGACCAACCATCGAAGAACGCTGCGACCAGGGCTGCACCGGCGAGCATGAGCGCACCGACCCGGATCACCCAGGCCGCTCCGAACACGACCTCGCGCCGTGCCCCGATCACCGCCTGCCACGCCAGACAACCGGTCGCCCACGCGGCGAACACGGTCGCGGTGTCGAAGGAGATCACTCGCCCGAGATTAGGTGGCCACCCCCGCCGGACCCTTTGTCGAACTTCGGGAGGAAATCCGGGACATACCGAGGTTTCCTCCCGAAGTTCGACGAAGGGGCGGGCGGCGGGGTCAGCTGGAGGTGCGCTCGGCGAGACGTTGCGTGGCGAGACGTTGCGTGGCGAGACGTTGCGTGGCGAGACGTTGCGTGGCGAGACGTTGCGCGACGCGACCGGTGCTGATCGCCCGGTACGCGGCCTGCGCGTGATGCGACGAACGGGTCAGCGGCGTCGATTCGACGTGCCCGAAACCCATCGCCATGGCCCGCTCCCGGTAGTCCTCGAACTCGGCCGGGGTCACCCAGCGGGTCACCGGCAGATGGTGCTCGGTGGGTCGCAGGTACTGTCCGATCGTGACGATGTCCACCTCTACCGCCCTCAGATCGGCGAGCGTCGAGAACAACTCGTCGTCGGTCTCACCGATCCCGACCATCAGCGATGACTTCGTGATCAGGCCCGCGGCCTTTGCGCGGGCCAGCACCGCGAGCGACCGCGCATACGACGCCGAGGGACGCACCGCCCGCTGCAGGCGGGGGACGGTCTCGACGTTGTGGTTCAACACGTCCGGGCGCGCAGCGAACACCACCCCCAACGAATCCGGGTCGCCCTTGCAGTCCGAGATGAGTGTCTCGACCTTCGTGCCGGGCTTGCGCCGCCGGATCGCCCGGATCGTCTCTGCGAACGCACCGGCGCCACCGTCGGCCAGATCGTCACGGGCCACACAGGTCACCACCGCATAGCCCAGACGCATCTCGGCGACCGCCTCGGCGACCCGCTCGGGCTCGCCCGGATCCAACGGCAGGGGTTTGCGGGTGTCGACCAGGCAGAACCCGCATGCCCGGGTACAACGATCACCGTTGATCATGAACGTGGCGGTGCCCTCGGTCCAACACTCCGAGATGTTCGGGCACCCCGCTTCCTCACACACCGTGGTGAGCTTGAGCGAACGCATCGTCTTACGGGTGCGCATGAACTCGGGCGTGAACTCGAGCTTGCCCTTCGCCCAGGACGGTTTGCGGTCCGAGATGTCGATGCCCTCGTGCACGCCCGCCTCGGTGAGCCGAGCCCGGCGTGGTTCGGACAACGACGACAGCGAGTCGGTCAACGAACCCCGCAACTCGGCGTCACGGCTGAACGGGGCGAGGTCGGAATCGTCGGATTCGTGGCGCCACACGACATCGGCCCGGTCGACCGTCCCGTCGGGCGCCCACAGCTGCGAGACCCGGGCGACGACCGCGTCGACCACCTGGTGCATCGACACCGTCACGCCTTCGGCGGCGATGGAGGTGACGCCCTTGTCGGTGATCCCGCACGGCACGATGTGCGAGAACATTCCCAGGTCCGGGTCGACATTCAGGGCGAAGCCGTGCAACGATCGGCCCCGGGTGATCCGCACCCCGATCTGGGCGATCTTGCGGGGACGGGGCCCAATCGGGTCGATCCAGACACCGGGGAAATGCTCGATGATCCCGGCACCGGGCAACCCGAGATCGGCGAGCACGTCGATCAGGAGCCGTTCGAGCGTGCCGACGTAGGCGACGGTGTCGGGCATGTCGCCGCCACCCTTGCCGGGCAGCCACAGGATCGGATACCCGACCAGTTGACCGGGCCCGTGGTAGGTGACGTCGCCGCCACGGTCGGTGCGCACGAGAGTGGCGCCGACCGATTCGGCGTCGACGAGCACGTGGGCCGGGTCGGCCCGGACACCGAGGGTGTAGGTGTGTGGGTGCTCCAACAGGAGCAGGTGGTCGTCGGAACCGTGTGCGGCGATGCCGTGCATGAGGGCGTCGGCGTCGCGATGGGCGACCTTGCCCAACCACCGCACACGCAACGTCACGAGAGTTCGACCTCCCAGTCACGGGTCTCGATGTTGCGTCTGATCGCCGCGAGGAACGATGCCGCGTACGCGCCGTCGAAGGCACGATGGTCGAAGCTGAGTGCGAGCAGGCCGACCGAGTGGATCCCGATCGCCTCGGTGCCGTCGGCTGCGGTCACGACGACGGGCTTGCGGGACACTCCTTCGGTCGAGAGGATCGCGACTTCCGGCTGGGAGATGATCGCCCCGGTGAAGTGCGTCCCGAACGGACCCGGGTTCGACACGGTGAACGTCCCCCCGGTGATGTCGTCGACGCTCAGGTTCCCGTTGCGTGCCCGCTCGGCGAGTGCTCGAACCTCCCGGGCGATGGCGCGCAGACGCAGGCCGTCCGCCCCGTGGATGACCGGCACGATCAGCCCCTCGTGGTGCAGGTCGACGGCAACCCCGAGGTTGACGTCCTCGTGGATGATCAGCGCCCCGTCTCCGACCGACGCGTTGGCTCGTGGGTGTTCGCGGATCGCGTCGACCAGGGCGATCACGATGAAGGGCAGGTAGCTGAGCGAGAAGCCTTCCTCGTCCCTGAATGCAGCCGCGTGGCGTTTGCGCACCACCTCGACGGCCTCGTAGTCGACCTCGGCGGTCATCAGCACGTGCGGCGAGACGGCCTTGGAGTACACCATGTGCTCCCCGGTGAGCCGTCGCATCTTGTTGAACGCTTCGACACGGTCGCGGGCCCCGGGTGTGACCGGGGGCCGCTCGGGTGCCGGTCGCGGAGCGACGGGCGCCGACGCGGAGGGAGCCGAGGCGGGAGCGTCGTGTCGATCCCGTGCGATCACCGCTTCGACGTCGCCGCGGGTGATCCGTCCACCGGGACCGGTACCCGTGATCGTGGCCGGGTCGATCCCGTGTTCGTTCACCAGGCCACGGACGACCGGCGAAAGCAGGACCGACGGGTCGGTCGCTGCCGATGGCGGTACGGTCGTCGCGGGTGGTTCCACGGGCGGCGGTGGCGGTGGCGGAGCAGCGGTCGGCGCAGGGGCGGGGTCGGGGGCAGGTACCGGTTCGGGGTCGGGTGCAGCGGCGACGGGTGCCGGCGCCGCGGCAGCGTCGCCGATGATCGCGAGGATCGTCCCGACCTCGACGGTCTCGCCCTCGGGGACCCGGATCTCGGTCAACACACCCGCGGCGGGAGAGGGCACCTCGGAGTCGACCTTGTCGGTCGAGATCTCGAACAGCGGCTCGTCGATCTCGACAGCGTCACCAACGGCCTTGAACCACTGCGTGATCGTGCCTTCGGTGACGGTCTCACCGAGTTGGGGAAGGATGACATCGGCCATGATGGGGGCTCGCTCCTTTGTGTGCCGCTGGACGATTCAGGTGTGCAGGCCGCGCCCGGTGAGCGCCAGCACCGTCTCGCCGAAGTTCTCCGACAGTGTCGGATGGGGTTGGATGAGCGACGCGACGTCGTCGACGGTCGCTTCCCAGTTGACCGAGAAGTACCCGGCGCCGAGTTGCTCGGTGACCCACGGTCCCGACAGGTGCACGCCGAGGATGCGGCCCGGGGACCCGTCGGGTCGCTTCTGGGCGACGACCTTCACCGTGCCTTCGGTTTCACCGATGATCAATGCTCGCGACGTACCACCCCAGGGGTGTTTGGAGACGACGACGTCGTAGCCGGCGTCCTTCGCCGCCTGTTCGGTCAGGCCCGCCCACGCAACCTCGGGCTGGGTGTACACGCACCACGGTACGCCCGAATAGTCGATGGGCACGGCTCGCTCACCGAGGATCTGCTTGACGACGAGCATCGCCTCGGCGAACCCGATGTGGGCGAGGCCCGGCGTCGCGATCACGTCGCCCACGGCGTACACGCCATCCGCCGCCGTGCGGCAGTGGTCGTCGACCTCGACGAATCCGTGTCCGTCGACGACGACCCCGGTCGACGCGTCGACGAGATCGTCGCTCATGGGGCGTCGACCGGTCGCGACGATCACCATGTCGGTCTCGATGTCGTCGCCACCTTCGACGTGCACCGTCGTGCCCGTCGTCCCCGGCGTGTGGCCGTTCACCCGGACTCCGGTCGAGATCTTCACGCCACGTTTTGCGAGCGATCGCTGAAGGGGGCGGACCACGTCGGGATCGGCCGCCAACAGCAGTCCGGGCAACGCCTCGAGCAGGGTGACGTCCGCGCCGAGATCACAAAGCATCGAGGCGAACTCACACCCGATCACGCCGCCACCGATGATCACGACCCGGTCGGGCAGATGGTCGAGTTCGAACACGTCGTCGGAGGTCAACACGACGCCGCCGTCGATCTCGAACCCCGGGATCGTCCGTGGGACCGACCCGGCAGCGAGGATCACGTTCGTTCCCACCACGTCGGTGGTCGAGCCGTCACCGCCGGTCACGGCGACCACATGGTCGGGACCCAACCGGGCGGTCCCCTCGAGCACGGTGACCTTGCGATTCTTGAGCAGCCCGGACACCCCGCCGACCAGCTTGTCGACGACTTCGGTCTTGCGAGCGAACAGCCGTGCGGCGTCGACGGACGGAGCGGACGTCACGATGCCGAACTCGGCCGCGGAGGCGACCGCCCGGTGCACGGCCGCCGCTTCGAGCAGTTCCTTCGCCGGGATGCATCCCCGGTTCAGGCACGTGCCTCCGACGGTTGCCTTCTCGACCAACGCGATGTTCAGACCGGCGGCCGCTCCGTACAACGCGGCGGCATAACCGCCGGGCCCTGCTCCGATGACGACGACGTCGAATGGATCAGTCAGTTGGACCACCTCTTCGATTCCGATGTCCACCCCGGTGAATGGACGCAGACGCGAGAACAGGCCACCCGGCGCCGGATCGGACCCACCGGATCAGCCCTCCTACTTCGCGATCCAGAACAGCTGCAACGCCGAGGCACCGAGGATCGCGACGCCACAACAGATCGCCGCGATGATCAGTCGACGAGTGCTCACGTCGCGTCATGTTATCGCCGGGTGCTCGCGTCGTTGCTGGTCGGGGTGGGGCGAACGGGTCATCACCTGCGAGACTGGCAGAGCCCCGAGTGGACCCCGGTTCGAGAGAAGAGGAAACATGCGAGATGCGTTCGGTGCGGTGCAGTCGGTCCTCGTGCTCGGAGGCACCTCCGAAATCGCCCGTGTCACCGTCGCCAAGATGGTCCGTGACGGCCACACGTCCCGGGTGATCCTCGGCGTGCGTCGGCCCGACGAGATGGCCGATGCGATCGCCGAGATCGAGCGGGTCGGCGCGACCGATGTGTCCGCCGTTGCTTTCGACGCCCTCGATCCCGAGGCGCACGTCGCCATGATCGACGGGCTCTTCGGCGAGGGTCGTGACATCGATGTCGTGATCCTCGCGTTCGGGGTGCTCGGCGACCAGGAAACCTTCGAATCCGACCCGGTTGCCGCGGCACAGGCTGCGAGCACCAACTATGCCGGGGCGGTGTCGGCCGGACTCGCAGCGGCGCGTGGTCTACGGGCCCAGGGACACGGGAGCCTCGTCGTACTGTCGTCGGTCGCGGGGGAACGTGCCCGCCGATCGAACTTCGTCTACGGGTCCTCCAAAGCCGGCCTCGATGCGTTCGCGCAAGGGCTCGGCGACTCGCTCGTCGGTTCCGGCGTGGATGTGCTGATCGTGCGGCCGGGGTTCGTCCATTCCAAGATGACCGCCGGCATGGACCCCGCACCCATGTCGACGACGCCCGATGTCGTCGCGGATGCGATCATCGACGGGCTCGCCCACCGTCGCCGGATCGTGTGGGTCCCAGGACCGCTCCGATTCGTGTTCTCCGGGATGCGGCACCTGCCCACGCCGCTGTGGCGGCGCGTGTCGGCCGACGCCTGACCCGACGAACGTGGGCGTGGACCGGGATTCCTCACGAACCGGGTCGTCGGATCATGCCACTTCGGCAGCTACTGTGACCCCCGTGACCGACGACGCCACCCCGGGGTCGGCGCCGTCCCCGAACGACGCTTCCGCGCACAAACGGCGGCCGCTCCCGCTCGCGCTGGTCGTCGAAGCCCGACCCAAACAGTGGGCGAAGAACGTACTGGTCTTTGCCGCCCCGGGTGCCGCGGGCGTGCTCGGTCAGCGCAGTGCGTTGGTCGGCTCCGCGATCGCGTTCGTCGCGTTCTGCATGGCAGCGTCGGGCACCTACTACCTCAACGACGCGGGCGACGTCGAAGCCGACCGGTTGCATCCGAAGAAGCGGTATCGTCCGATCGCCGCCGGTGAGATCCCGGTCACGCTCGCCCGCATCGTCGGCGGCGCGCTCATCGCGGGCGGGGTCGCGGTCTCGTTCGCGGCGCACTGGCAGTTGGCCGTCACGGTCGTGTGTTATGTGCTGCTCACCACGACCTACACGGTGTGGCTGAAGCATGTGGTGATCTTCGACGTGGTCGCCGTCGCCGCCGGTTTCGTGCTCCGGACGCTCGCGGGTGCGACGGCCACCGGTGTCGACATCTCGAACTGGTTCTTCATCGTGACGACGTTCGGGTCGTTGTTCATGGTTGCCGGTAAGCGACACGCCGAGGGCCGCGAGGTCGGCACGGGCGGCGCGACCCGGGCGACGCTCGCCGACTATTCGGTGTCGTACCTCGAGTACCTTCGCTCGGTGTCGACCGGGGTGGTGCTGGTCGCCTACTGCCTGTGGTCGTTCGAGAAGGCCGATTTCGCCCGAGCGGCGCACGCCCAGAGCGTGCCGTGGTTCCAGTTGTCGATCGTGCCGTTCGCGATCGCGATCCTCCGATACGCGTATCTGGTGGATCGCGGTCTCGGCGGCGCCCCCGAGGAGGTCGTGTTGTCCGACAAGGTCCTGTTGGGACTCGGAGCGGCGTGGGCGCTCCTCTTCGCGATCGGCTTGCACACGACATGACCGGCCCCACGATCACCGGTTGGGGTCGCACCCCGGTTTCGACCGGCCGACTCACCCAACCCACCAGTGTCGAACAGGTCGCCGAGGCGTTGGCCGGCGCGTCGTCGCGTGGGGTCATCGCCCGCGGGTTGGGTCGCAGCTACGGTGACCCGGCACAGAACGCAGGCGGCACGGTGTTGGACATGACAGCGATGCAGGGAATCACCGCTTTCGATCCGGAATCCGGCGTGGTCACGGCGCTCGCCGGCACGTCACTCGGCGATCTGATGCGATGGCTCATTCCCGAAGGTTGGTTCGTCCCGGTCACCCCGGGCACGCGCCACGTCACCGTGGGCGGTGCGATCGCGAACGACATCCACGGCAAGAACCACCACAGCGCCGGATCATGGGGTCGCCACGTCACGGCGATGACGCTCGTGACGCCGGCGAACGGGATCGTCACGGTCGCACCCGACTCGGACCCGGATCTGTTCTGGGCGACGATCGGCGGCATCGGGCTCACCGGGATCATCGTCGACGCGACGTTCCGGATGCACCGGATCTCGACGTCGACGATCCTGGCCGACACCGACAAGACGCCCGATGCCCAGTCGGTCATGGACCTCATGACCACCGGCGACGCCGACTACGAGTATTCGGTTGCCTGGATCGATCTGTCGTCGACGGGATCGAAACTCGGCCGATCGGTGCTGGACCGCGGCCGTTTCGCCGAGGTCGACGAGCTCGACGGCGACGCGCGTCATGATCCGCTCGCCTACGACGCCCGCGAGCTGCTCAAGGTTCCGATCACTGCACCACGGGGACTGTTGAACCCCCTGACGGTGCGGGCTTTCAACGAGGCGTGGTTCCGCAAGGCGCCCAAACGCCATCATCGGCGCAACCTCACGATTCCCGCGTATTTCCACCCGCTCGACATGCTCGGCAACTGGAACCGCGGTTACGGCCCGGCCGGACTGCTGCAGTGGCAGATCATCGTGCCCTTCGGTGCAGAGGAGACGATGCACCGGGTGATCTCGGAACTCGCCGCCACACAGGTCGCGTCGGTCGTGAACGTGCTCAAACGGTTCGGCCCCGCAAATCCGGGATTCTTGTCGTTCCCTCGCGAAGGGTGGACGTTGTCGGTGGATCTCGCCGCGGACGTGACACGCGCCGGGCCGGTCCTGGATCGCCTCGACCGCTGGGTGATCGAAGCTGGCGGCCGTCACTACCTCGCGAAGGATTCGCGGATGCGGCCCGAGACGTTCGCCGCGGGCTACCCACGCCTCGACGAGTTCCGGGCGGTACGCGACCGGGTCGATCCCGAACACGTCCTCCGCAACGACCTGGCTCGGCGCCTCGAGATGGTCTGATCCGGCTCGCGCGACGCCGCGCCGGATCAGGGTCAGCTCTGGCGTGACCGCAGGGCGTCGCGGATCTCGGTGAGCAACTGCACCTCGTCGGAAGGCGCTTCGTCCTCGGCGGGCTTGCGCATCGCGTTGTAGCCCTTGACGACGATGAACATCGCGAACGCGACGATCACGAAACCGATGATCGCGTTGAGGAACGAGCCGTAGCGGAGCACCGAGTGGTTGATCGTCACCGAGAGGTTCGAGAAGT